>JBGQMP010000001.1:0-24035 GCA_041500685.1 Thermodesulfovibrionia bacterium
GCACAAAAGGTGTGGAAAAGTCTAGAATTATTTTCTCATTTAAAATCAATATGTTACATCATTGCACTGGAATGTTTATATCGGTATTGCTACTAAGCATATCTTATGCCGAACAGTATTGCCTTTACCCTCATTTTTCAATGAAAAGGACTGAATCTAAAATTTTGGAAAAACCTGTTTTTTTAACTATAAAAGTCTTGACAATTTTTTTTGCCCTGTGATATGCTTTTCCATCTTTTTCAATTCCTTCAAAAGAGAGGTCGGGGTATGTTAGATATTAATTGGTCGTTTTTTGCTATGGTTGTAAATTTTACTCTTCTACTTATCATTTTGAATTTCATTCTCTTCAAACCTCTTCTCGGAATCTTTAAAGAAAGAGAAGACACGGTAAAAGGATCCCTCGATGCAGCAAAAGAAATGAATAATAGGAGAGAGGAGAGCATCACCAGACTGAACAGGGAACTTGCTGAGGCAAGAAGCAAGGCAAAAGAGATCTTTGAAACACTCAAGGCTGAGGGCCTGCAGAAGCAGAAGGAATTTCTCTCACATGCTGAGGCTGAGGCATCAGAAATACTCGATAAGGCCAGGACAGATCTAAGGGCTGAGGTTGAAAAGGCAAGAAAGACATTGAGGGCAGAGATTGATAAATTCTCTGATGAAATCGTGAGAAAGCTGGTGAAGGTATGAAAAGAAGAAGTTACTTCCCAATCATAATTGCATTTTGTATTTTAAGTTTTGCATTTGCTTTTATTGCCTTTGCAGCAGAGGAAGAGGCAGCCCAGCCTATCTGGAAAGAATATATTTGGAAGGTTATTAATTTTGGAATCCTCTTCTTTATCCTTTATAAATTTGGTAAGAAACCCATTCAGTCAATGCTGAAGCAGCGGAGTGAAATGATTGAGAAGACTCTAAAAGAGGCCAGGGAGGCTAGGGAACTCGCAGAGAAGGCACTTCGGGAAGTGGATGTACGACTTAAGGAAAAAGATAAGGAGATACAGGAGATTCTCTCTGTGACAAGACGATCGGGTGAAACGGAGCGTGAAAACCTCATAGAACAAGGCAATAGACTGAGAGAAAAGATATTAGAGCAGGCAAAAGCAAATATAGCGTATGAGCTCAAGCATGCAAAAGAGGCGATTAAGGCAGAGGCAGCCGAAATTGCGATTGAGTTAGCAGAAAAGAAACTGAAAGAAAAGTTAACAAAAGAGCAACAGGAAAGGCTACTCGATGAATCTATAGCGAAGATAGGGGGTAGTAATTGAAAAGGCTGAAAGAGGTAAAGAAATATGCAAAGGCATTGCTTGATACCGTTGGCATTGAGAAAGCACCTCAGGCCTTTACCGAGCTGAGCATGGTTAACGACCTGATGGTGAAAAGCAAGGACTTTAAGAGCCTTCTTATCAATCCACAGTTTACTCCGGAAGAGAGGGGAAAAATAATAAAGCAGATTGCTGGTAAACTTAAGCTTTCGGATAATGTAGTAAAGTTTATCCTACACTTAACTGAACTGATGCTTATTATTAGTCTTTCAGAGATAATTAAGATTGCCACAAGCCTTTACCTTGAAAAGAAAAAGAGGGCAAAAGCAGTGGTCATGACTCCTGTACAGATTAGCAAGAATTATGAAGATAAGCTCCGTACATCTCTGAAGAAACTGACTAACAGGGATGTTGACATAGAGTATGTAATGGATCCTTCCCTTCTCGGTGGGATCCAAATAAAGGTCGGAAGTACTGTATATGATACGAGCATCAAAGGCCAGTTGAGGCTTTTAAAAAATGAGCTTATGAAGGGGTGAAATTATGGCTATTGAAGGAATCAAGACAGAAGAGATAAGTGAACTTCTAAAAAAACAGATAACTGATTTCGAGAAAAAGGTTGATGTCAGCGAAATCGGCATCGTTACCTATGTCGGTGACGGTGTTGTGAGGATCTATGGCCTCGAAAATGCCATGGCTTCAGAACTTCTTGATCTGCCGAACAATATCGTTGGAATGGTCCTAAACCTTGAAGAGGACTCTGTTGGAGCAGTTCTATTCGGTGAAGACAGACTTGTTAAGGAAGGTGACATTGCAAAGCGTACAGGAAAGATCATGGAAGCGCCTGTTGGTGAAGCACTGATAGGCAGGGTCGTGGATGCCATCGGAAGGCCTATAGATGGGAAGGGTCCGATAGCCACAAAAGAGACAAGAAAAGTGGATGTTGTAGCACCTGGTATCATAAGAAGGCAGCCAGTCAACCAGCCTCTCCAGACAGGCATTAAAGCAATAGATGCCATGATTCCCATTGGAAGGGGACAGAGAGAGCTTATCATCGGTGACCGGCAGATAGGCAAATCCACGATCATGATGGATACAATTATCAATCAGAAAGGCGGAGATGTTATATGCATTTACTGTTCTGTTGGTCAAAGGAGACCTGCCGTCGTCCGCCTGGTGAATACTCTTGAACAATATGGCGCAATGGCGCACACTATCGTCGTTGCTGCATCAGCAAGTGAACCAGCTCCAATGCAATATATAGCACCCTATGTAGCCTGTGCGATGGGCGAGTATTTCAGGGATAAAGGAATGCATGCCCTTATCTGTTATGATGACCTGTCAAAGCAGGCCCAGTCCTACAGGCAGATTTCACTGCTTCTCAGGCGTCCGCCTGCCCGTGAGGCATACCCTGGAGACGTGTTTTATCTCCATTCGAGGCTCTTAGAGAGGGCTGCGAAGATGTCTGATCAGTATGGTGGCGGTTCTCTCACAGCCCTTCCAGTCATTCAGACCGAGGCCGGGGATATTTCCGGATATATTGCTACCAATGTTATATCCATCACAGATGGACAGATATTCCTTGAGACAGAACTCTTTTACGGTGGTGTAAGACCTGCGATTAATGCCGGTCTTTCCGTTAGCCGTGTTGGAGGCGCTGCACAAACAAAGGCCATGAAACAGATTGCAGGAATGCTCAGGCTCGACCTTGCGCAGTACAGAGAGCTTGCTGCTTTTGCACAATTTGCTTCTGATCTCGACAAGTCAACCCGTGCCCAGCTTGAAAGAGGGAAAAGAATGGTTGAGCTCCTCAAGCAGGACCAGTATGTCCCGATGCCAATTGATGATCAGATAATACTCATCTATGCCGGAACACAGGGGTTCCTCGATGACCTGCCAATTGAGTCACTAAAGGCTTTTGAGGAAGGTTTCCTCAGGTATATCAGGGCAGAGAAACAGGATCTCAAGAAGGAATTGAGGGAAAAGATGGCATTGGATGATAACCTTAGGGCAAAGATGACTGAGGCCGTGACAACCTTTAAAAAGTCCTTTCAGCCATAAATAAGCGGAAGTAAGAAATGGGAAATAAGAGGCATGGAGGATAGATGGCGACCTTAAGAGATATAAGAAAGAAAATAAAGGCCATCCAGAGCACGAAGAAGATTACAAAGGCAATGAAGATGGTGGCCGCTGCAAAGTTGAGGAAGGTCCAGGACAGGATGCTGAATTTCAGACCCTATGCGACAAGCATGCAAACGGTTCTTTCGAGCCTCGCAAGGGTCGCAGAGCGGGAGGTGCACCCTCTCCTCGCTGTCAGGCCAAGAAAGACTGTGGAGGTTCTTGTGATGACCTCTGACAGGGGTCTCTGTGGGGCCTTCAATACAAATATCCTGAGGAGTGCAACTCAGTATATTGATTCCTTAAAGAGAGAAGGTTTTGAATTAAGTTTCAGCGCGGTAGGAAGGAAGGCCCGTGATTACTTTCGCCGGAGAAATTTAACAACGAGGAAATCCTGGGTCGGGCTCTCCGGAAGGATAACTTATACTAATGCTCAGGAGATTGCAACGGATATCATAGAGAGTTATACAAACGAGACCATAGATGAGGTTGTTCTCATTTATAATGAATTTAAGTCCCTTGCTACACAAAAACTTTCTATTGTGAAGCTTCTTCCCATAGTTGCGTTGGAGACTGAGGGGGCTGCTGCTGAACATGCCCAGCTTCCAGGTGATTTCCTCTATGAACCTTCAGCAGAGAGTCTCTTCGAAAGATTATTACCTAAATATATTGAGATTCAGATTTACAGGGCCCTCCTTGAGTCTTCTGCTGCCGAAGAGGCTGCAAGGATGAGTGCTATGGAGAATGCCTCAAAGAACTGTGATGACCTCATAACCAAGACAACACTTATCGCCAACAAGTTGAGACAGGCAGGCATAACAAAAGACCTGATGGACATTGTCGGTGGTGTCGAGGCACTGAAAGCGAAGTAATAAAGTATTTTTAATAGAGATTTAATTTAGAGAATAGGGGGTTACAAGGTATGGAGAATATAGGAAAAGTTTCACAGGTAATAAGTGTCGTTGTTGATGTAGAATTCGAAAAAGAGTTGCCTGATATCCTCAATGCCATGAGGATAGATGAACCAGGAGACCCTGCAAAGGGGATACCGGAAATGCATCTTACCCTTGAGACGGTTGCCCATCTCGGTGAGAATAAGGTGAGGTCTCTCGCAATGGGATCTACAGATGGTCTTGTAAGAGGCATGAAGGTAGTTGACACAGGTTTGCCAATAACAGTCCCCGTTGGGAAACCTGTTCTCGGGAGATTGATAAATGTCTTAGGTGAGCCTATTGATGAGGCAGGTCCTGTAGGGGAGTCTGAACGGTCGCCAATTCATAAAGCAGCTCCTGCTTTTACAGAGCAGAGAGCAACAACAGAGCAGTTTGAGACAGGGGTTAAGGTCTTTGATCTTTGTGTCCCCTTTGTTAAGGGCGGCAAGATGGGGATGTTTGGAGGTGCTGGCGTCGGTAAGACGGTTATCATCATGGAGATGATTCATAACATAGCACTGAAGCATGGTGGTGTCTCTGTCTTTGCCGGTGTTGGTGAAAGGACAAGGGAGGGGAATGACCTCTACCTTGAAATGAAACATTCCGGGGTTCTTCCAAACGTTGCACTTGTCTATGGACAGATGAATGAAACCCCCGGTGTAAGGTTAAGAGTGGGACTTAGTGCCCTTACCGTAGCAGAGCACTTCAGGGACCAGGGTCAGGATGTTCTCGTCTTCGTAGACAACATCTTTAGATATACGCTTGCAGGAGCAGAGGTCTCGGCCCTCCTTGGAAGGATGCCTTCAGCAGTTGGTTATCAGCCTACCCTGGGAACGGACATGGGAGCCCTTCAGGAGAGGATTACTACTACCAATAAGGGTTCTATTACCTCCATGCAGGCTGTCTACGTCCCTGCAGATGACCTCACAGACCCTGCCATTGTGGCAGCCTTTACACACCTTGACGGAACTGTCGTTCTTTCAAGACAGATTGTCGAGCTTGGTATTTATCCTGGTGTTGACCCTCTGGATTCCGCATCGAGACTCCTTGATCCGATAATCCTTGGAGAAGAACATTATAGTGTTGCCAGAGGTGTTCAAAATATACTCCAAAGATACAAGGAGCTTCAGGACATCATAGCAATCCTCGGCATAGAAGAGCTTTCCGAAGATGATAAGCTCGTCGTTGCAAGGGCAAGGAAACTCCAGAGATTCCTCAGCCAACCTTTCTCTGTTGCAGAAACCTTTACAGGAACACCTGGTAAGTATGTCAAGATCGAAGATACGATAAAAGGGTTCAAGGCAATATTGGATGGGAAATATGATGATATGCCCGAGCAGGCATTTTATATGATAGGTCCGATAGAAGAGGCCGAAGAAAAGGCTAAAAAACTCGGCTGGAGTAGACAGGTATAAAGAAAGTTAAAAGTTAAGAAGTGAAAAGTTAAAAGTGAAGATAGGGGAAGGAATAGATGGAGAATAAATTAAGACTTGAAATCGTAACACCCTATGGCCTTATTTTAGGTGATGAGGTAGATGAAGTTACTGCTGCTGGAAGTGAGGGTGAGTTTGGGGTTCTCCCGGGACATGTCCACTTTATTACCACACTCAAGATAGGAATGCTTAACTATAAGAAAGGCAACGAAGTGAGGTATGTCTTTGTGAGTAGTGGATATGCAGAGGTTGGGCCTGATAAGGTTACTGTCCTGGCAGATAGCGCTGAAAAGTCAGAAGATATCGATGTGGAAAGGGCTAAGGCAGCAATAAAGCGGGCAGAAGAGAGACTCAAAAAGATGGAAGAGATTGACTTTGCCAGGGCAGAATCAGCTCTTGAAAGGGCAGCAATAAGGACACAGGTAGCAGGAAGAAAAGCTGTCAGGTAAGTATTATTACGGTTTGAAAATCCAAAGGCCATGCTTGTGCATGGCCTTTTTGTTTAACCGATATTATTCATAAATTCTTCTGTACGTGTGGAGGATATAATATTTTCGCTCATTCTCGGGCTAACGCCCTTCGAGGCTTTTGCCTCTTGATTTTTATAAAAATACTATCTGACTATCGGCAAAAGAATCCGCTCAAATACTATATCCTCCTTTACCGACTAATCGTTTTATGAATAGAGTGGGTTAACTTCACATGGATATTACCCTCGACAGTATACGGGATATAAAATTATATCAACCGAGGAAGGGATACAGGTTTTCCGTAGACTCTCTTTTACTGTTTGATTTTGTGAACCTCAAGAATGTAAGGAGAATAGGTGACCTCGGCGCTGGGGCGGGTATTGTAGGGATTCTACTTGCAAAGAGATACCCTAATGCAGAGATTACCCTTTTTGAGATTCAGGCAAGTCTTGCTGCGCTTGCAGAAAAGAATATTACCCTGAACTGTCTCGAAGAAAGGGTTAAGGTAATTAAAACTGATATAAGAGAAATAAAACTTCTTCACTCTTCACTCGTCACTCCGCACTCTTTTGACCTCCTTGTATCGAATCCTCCCTTCAGGAGACTCAGAAGCGGGCTTATCAGTGAAGAGGAGGAGAAGGCCATTGCAAGACATGAGATAAAGCTGATGCTTCATGAGCTCATTGATGCAGCATCATATCTCATAAAGGAGAAAGGCAGGTTCTGTATGGTTTATAACCCTTCCAGACTTTCAGAACTTATGGATATCTTGAAAAAGAGAGACCTGGAGCCCAAAAGGTTAAGGTTTGTGCATTCCCATATATCGTCAGAAGCGAAGATGGTTTTGCTGGAGGCCGCAAAAGGAGGAAAAGGCGGGCTGAAGGTTGATAAACCACTTTTTATCTATAAAGAAGACGGCAGTTACACCGATGAGGTAATGGAGATATACAATCCGACGTATAGCAACTATTACTATCAAAAATAAGAGATTGCTTCGCTACGCTCGCAATGACAAATTGAATAATGACATCTCTTTTCTGTCATTGCGAGGAGCGTGCGACGAAGCAATCCCGTTTATTAGAACTAATTGAATTAACATGTTCATACTGTATTTTGGACAATATGAGTAGATATAAATTTTTTATTTATTGATTTACATAATTTATATCCTTATGCATCATTTTGATGTATAATAGAAAAAATTTTTGAAAGGAGGAGATGGTATGAAAAGACTCAGGTTTTTAGGTATCTTGATTCTTTTGCTTGCTCTCCCTGTGATTGCATCTGCATATGGAGGTCATGATGGTCTCAACTGTACTGGTTGCCACGGTATTCATAATGCCAAAGGGGATATAATATTTGCGGTTGAGCCGAACAAGAAGGCGATTAATCCAAGGGCAAAACAGCCTTATACAGGCACAACTGCCCTTTGCCTTGGCTGCCATGAAACCGTGGAAAAAGGCGGTCTCGGAATACTGGCAGTTTCAGCTGTACACAGCCATCCATATGGAGTTACAGCGAGTGCAAAAGTTGCTACTGTTCCAGCAGCCTTTTTAAGGGATGGGAAGTTAGAGTGTGTGGGCTGTCACGACCCTCATCCATCAAATCCATATTATGAATATCTCAGGGTTGATACTGCGAAGGGTGCAAAGATGGCTGAATTCTGTGCACTGTGTCATGCATCGAAGTCATCTCCAAAGGCTCTCGCAGAAATGAAGGTATTCGACAGTATGGACGAGAGGAAGTTTACTGCGCCTGCAGCACCAGCGCCAGCGGCTCCTGCAGCACCTAAAAAGAAATAGTTGAATGAGGTTAATGAGTCATTGGTCAATATTGACCAATGACTCATGACTATTATCTGTGGAACTGTTCAAGAGTTTCCTTATATATCTGTCAGTTGAGAAGGGACTCTCAAAAAATACCATTGATTCCTATTCAATAGACCTCAGGAAATTTCAGGACTTTCTCTTATCGAAGGATAAAGGGTTTGCCGCATTCTCGAGGGCCGATATTATCGATTTTATCGAAAGGCTGAGAGATGAGGGTTACTCCATATCAAGCATCTGTAGGTATATATCTTCTATAAGGGGTTTATGCAAATACCTTCTTATTGAAAATGTCATAAAAGATGATCCCTCAGAAAACCTGCAGGCACCAAGGAGGTGGGAAAGACTCCCAAAGGCGCTGAGTATCTCTGATATCAGATCTTTTCTTGAATTGAGCTCATCTGTTAACAAACCAACCATGATAAGAGACTTTGTAATGCTTGAACTTCTCTACTCCTCAGGTCTCCGCGTCAGCGAGCTAGTCTTCCTTAAGCTTGAGGCTCTTCATTTAGAGGCGGGGTTTTTAAGGGTTTTGGGAAAGGGTTCAAAGGAAAGGATTGTGCCTGTCAATACGAGGGCTATAGGAAAGCTAAAGATGTATCTTAATCAGCAGAGACAAGAGATCCTCAAGAAGAGGCAGTCTTCATATCTTTTTGTTACAGGGAGAGGGAAGCCTATGACAAGACAGCGTTTCTGGCAGACGATAAAGGCCTTGGGCAGGAAGACTGGGATTGAGATTTCACCACATACGCTCAGGCATTCCTTCGCAACACACCTTCTTGAGGGTGGAGCAGACCTCAGGTCAGTCCAGAAGATGCTCGGTCACTCTGATATATCAACGACCCAGATTTATACAAAAGTAACTGCAGAAAGAATAAAGAAAGTCTATGCACGACACCATCCGAGGGCCTGAAAAAGTTTACCCAGTTTATTTAGTTTATTGAGTTTCTTGAGTTGAAACTTTAAAAAAACCATGTAAACTGAGTAAACTTTGTAAACTAGATGAACTCTCCGTGGAGGTAATCAATGCCTGATAAACTGAGTGTTGGTGAGCTTTATAAGTGCTGTGACCCGAATGCCTTTACCTTTAACACAACAGATGATCTGCCAGTCTTTTACGGAACGATAGGGCAGGAGAGGGCTTTAGATGCACTTGATTTTGGCCTGAGCCTTGAGAGCACGGGATTTAACATATTCCTCCTCGGTGAGAATGGTACAGGCAGGATGACCACAATCAAATCAATCCTTGCAGAGAAGGCGACAGGTGAACCTGTACCTCCTGACTGGTGCTATGTTTACAATTTTAAAGATCCTGATACTCCTATAGCCATCTCTCTTGAACCAGGCAAAGCTTCATTATTTCAGAGAGATATGGAGGAACTGATCAAAATACTCAAGGTTGAAATTCCTAAGGTCTTTGAATCAAAGGAGTATGACAAACAGAAGAACAAAATAATGGAAGATGCCCAGAAGAAACAGAAAGACATTTTTTCCAGCCTCGAAGAAGAGGCCAAGGAGAAAGGTTTTTCCCTGAGAAAGACAGTCAGTGGATTGGTAATCATACCTGTAAAGAAGACGGGAGAACCACTGACAGAAGAGGAGTATGGGTTACTCGATGAAAAGACAAGGGAAAAGATAGATGAGATAGGGAAGACTCTTCAGGAGAAGCTTAATGATGCCGTGCATGTTGTGCGAGAGGCTGAAAAATTGGTTAAGGAACAGATTACGAGGCTTGAGAAAGAGGCGGCCCTCTCAGCGGTAGGCCATCTTATTGATGAACTCAAGGTCAAGTACAGAGAGTATGAGAAGATTATTTCCTATCTCGATGATGTAAAAGAGAATATCCTCGAAAACCTCAGTGACTTTACGGTTCCAGAAGAACAAGCCCCTGCTTTGCCCTTTATGAGGCTTCCGAAAACAGAGCCTACGTTCACGAGGTACACCATCAATGTCCTGGTTAACAATAAAGATTGCAAGGGTGCACCTTTTATATTTGAAAGTAATCCGACGTATTTCAATCTCTTTGGGAGGGTTGAACATAAATTTCAATATGGAATTGCTATAACAGATTTTTCGATGATTAAGGGAGGCTCGCTGTATAAGGCAAATGGAGGTTATCTCGTCATCGATGCCCTTGACCTTTTAAGAAACATCTTTGCTTATGATGCATTAAAAAGAGCGATTCGCAATCAAGAGGTTAAGATAGAAGACGTCTGGGAGCAGTATCGGTTGATTTCAACAACGACCCTAAAACCTGAAGCAATACCTCTGGATGTCAAGGTTATTCTTGTAGGCAACCCTTTTCTCTATTATCTCCTCTATAACCTCGATGAAGAGTACAGAGAACTTTTTAAGGTTAAGGCCGATTTTGACAGCAGGATGGAGAGGACAGATGAGAATATTCATAAATACGCATCTTTTGTTGCAATGAGGTGTAAAGAAGAAAAACTCCTTCCTTTTGACAGGACAGGCGTTGCAAAGGTCGTTGAGGTTGGATCGAGGCTTGCAGAGCACCAAAATAAGTTGACTTCGAGGTTCAGTGAGATTGCCGATATTATCAGAGAGGCAAGCTACTGGGCGTCAAAATCCAATGGCAGGATTGTGACCGAAACCCATGTCCAGAAAGCCATAGATGAGAGAATATACAGGACAAACAGAATTGAAGAACGCTTGAGGGAGATGATCCTGGAAGGTACTCTCATTGTTGATACAGAGGGAGAGAAGGTAGGACAGGTTAATGGCCTTGCCGTGCTTGACTTAGGCGACTACAGCTTTGGAAAACCTTCGAGGATAACTTCAAGGGCATATGCTGGTAAGGCAGGTGTCGTGAATATCGAGAGAGAGACAAAGATGAGCGGCAGGATACATGAAAAGGCAATACTCATCATAACAAACTATCTCGGGAGCACATATGCCACGAAAAAACCAATAAGCCTTTCAGCATCTATTACCTTTGAACAGCTTTACGACATGGTGGAAGGTGACAGCGCAACTTGTGCAGAGTTATATGCACTCCTGAGCAGTATTGCGAATGTTCCCTTGAAACAGGGCATTGCTGTTACCGGCTCGATGGATCAGCATGGAGATGTTCAACCCGTTGGCGGGATAAATGAAAAGATCGAGGGTTTTTTTGACCTTTGTAAGTTCAGGAACCTCGATGGTAACCAAGGGGTGATAATACCGAGGAGAAATATCAAAAACCTCATGATAAAAAAGGAATTAGTTGATGCCATGAAGGAGGGGAAATTTACTATCTATCCCATAGATAGAGTCGAAGAGGGCCTCGAGATACTTACTGCTATGCCTGCGGGCACGTTAAAAGACGATGGTACATACCCTGAAGGTACCATCAATTATCTTGTTGTAAAGCGCCTTACAGAAATATCAGAGGCGGTAAGAGAGAAGAAAGAGGAAGAGAAAGAGGAAGAGAAAGAGAAAGAGAAAAGGGATTAATGCAATCCTGCCCTTAGATGTTCATTGAAGGCCGATGAATTTTTCGGCCTTCCGCTTTTCTATGCATGAAGAAGGTCTCATTTTTCATTTAGCTTTAGGTCATAATCAGCATACTTGATATCTTCTTCATAGTCGGGATTTTTAATATCAACACTATAAATTTCCATATAGCTGGCTCCGGCATCAAGTCCTTTATTTATGGCTTCACGCAAGGTGCCACCAAATCTTTCTTTATCATCCGTATCACAAAGCATCTGAAAACCTACGTTTGCATAATTGGCATAGTCTTGAACTATCTGGTAAAGAGGAAAAGATTTGCCTATTTTGGCTGATAACCAATCGCCCTGGATACATAACCTGTCACCTAACTTCCCGTAGCCATAGCTCAGTATCTCCTGTACTACCCTCAAACTATCGCCAAAAGATACCGGCTGGGCAATGTTAATGGCCAGAGGAGTATCCGGAAATGCTTCTGCATAGGCATCAATTACGGTCATCCATGCCCAAATGAGTTTCTCTTCTGTATAGCCCAATGATGACCAGAGTTCCTGATTATCCTTTTCCGGAAGATGCATTTCTCCATACTTACACGGTCCTGTCATATGAACCACGACTATATCAGGATCATTGCTATACCGAATGCCTAATTTGCTGATGAATTGAACCCATTCCGTCAAATAAACCTCATCCCATGGAAGAGGCATGGAGATTGTTTTGTCTTTATCTGTAAAATAATATCTGTTAGCCCCTTCAGCATAGACCCAGTCCGGAGTGAATTTACCGGCCCAGACCCTGATCATTATCTTTTTGCCGTGTCTGTGAGCTTTTCTAATGTTTCTATCAAGATATCTCCAATCATAAATACCTTTCTGAGGCTCTATTTTCTTCCAGGGCACACGCAGTGACAAACCAGTCACTTCTTGGTTGGAAAGCACCTTTGATGAGAAAGATTTTCCCAACGCGTATACCCCGCCTATTTCCCCTGATTGTGCGAACGCAGGAGTAAGCAGGGAAAAGCAAATCAACAAATGAACTATCACTCCGAAAAACACAGTTGCTAAAGTTCGCATATGCAATCTGAAATAGAAGATGAACATGCCTAATATTAGGAAGATTCAGACAAAAGAGCGGTGACTTAAAACACATTGTCAAATTTTTCTGAGAATGTCAGAGGGCTATCAAGGGGGGAATAGTGTAAAGAACACCCACTGGCGTTTTGCTACTCACCAGTGTGCTGTCTGTAGCACTTCTTTAGAGTGTCATTGCGAGGGACAAAGTCCCGAAGCAATCTCACTACGAGATTGCTCGCGGAGTTTATCCTGAGTAGGAACTACAAGATTCTTCACTTAGTTCAGAATGACTCACGAAGGGCTTGGAATGACCCAGCAGTAAAGTTATTTAGCTGACAGGACACCGTGTAGTGTATCCATGAACGCTTTACAATCTTGTCATTCCGGACTTGATCCGGCCTACGACTCATGGAGAATCCAGTTTTTTTGCTTTTGGATTCCCGTTTTCACGGGAATGACAGGAGGAGCGTTATTGTAAAGATGAGTTAGATACACAACACCAGAAAATTCAAAGTTTTGATTATATCTTTGGAAAGGGGTAAAATATTTTCAGGAAGGTTAAAATGACATTTATCAGGAAGATCGCCATCTTGGTTTTCTTTGTCATCATTGTTTTTCCAAGAACTTCCCCGGCAGATTCATTTTCTGTAAAAGGCGTTTACAGTCTCATGAGAGGAATGGATGCCGTAGATCCGTCTGTAGTGAAACTGCCTTTCTTGGCAGGGGTAAGCATCAGGGCTCCCTGGCGAGCTATTGAGCCTAAGGAAGGGAAAATGGGATGGGATTATTTGGACAATGCCCTCAGTGAGGTTAAAAAGGCGAATAAAAAGGCAATGTTCAGGATCCTTCCGGGAATTAATTCTCCAGCCTGGGCATACAAAAAGGGAATCCCCTCTGTAGAAATTAAAGATGTAAACCAATATCATAAAACCTACGGTCAAAAGCAAAAAATTCCCTTGCCCTGGGATGAAACCTATCTGAATGAATGGGTAAAATTTGTTTCTCAACTCGGAGCAAGATATAACTCACATGATGAATTGGTATTAGTCCATATCGCGGGGCCGACGTATCACTCCGCTGAAATGCACCTGCCGAAGAAAGCAAATGCGGAACTTATGGTGAAGGCAGGTTATACAAAGGAGAAGATAGTCACTGCATGGGAAAAGGTTATAGACGCTTATGCAAAAGCTTTTCCTGATAAAGACCTTGCCTTAAATGTAGCCATCCCGCTTAGGGAGGATGGAGCGATGGAAGAGATAATACAATATGGAATCTCAAAATTAGGGAAACGCTTGTGCATACAGGGGAACTGGTTAAGCGCTAAGACACTTGGATCTTTCCATCCATACAGGGTGATACGCGAGTATGGGAAGAAATATGGTGTAACCGTTGGATTCCAGATGTTGGACTCTGCTAAAGACAAACCTGAACGGCAGGGCTCACTCGAGACATCTATAGAACAGGGGCTGAAAGCCGGAGCGCACTATTTTGAGATATATCAGGCAGACATCAAAGAGCAAAAGAACAAGGCATTATTTGATAAACTTGATAAAAAGCTGAGATAGATTACTATATTCTTCAGAATTCTTCAGACTTACTAAGGAGTTCATAAGTAAGGGCACGTAGTATGTCATTCCCGCTTGTCGGGAATCTTTCTTAAAGCACCAGAAGGATTGCGGACAAGCCGCAATGACAGAAATTAGTAGAGAATGTGGTTTTACTTTTGGTCTTATTAGTATCTGTGGGCAAATACCACATATGCCCTTTCCAGACAGCTCTCATATCGTTGTCATTCCGGCTTGACCGGAATCCTTCCGAGAATATCTTCATATAAATCCCTCAGGTCAGGATTATTCTTCCTGATAAGTTCTATCCTCTCCTGCTTGCTCATATTCTTTATCTGTCCCTTATAATCGCACTGAGACTGTTCTAACAAAACTCAAAATGTACAAGTCTGTGCAAATAATATCTCGCTGTAAAGCACCGAGGGTTAAGATTGTTCTTATGCTCATAGACTCTTCGTACCAGATCATCTGTCATCCCCACATAGAGGGTCGGCCTGGCATTAGCCATGATGTACACCGCAAAGTGTTTTTTCATTATAAAGCCGCATCAATCTGTCGTGCCGGCGCTTGTCCTCGCTTTGCCAAGGATCGGTCCAGCATTCTTCTTCAGAGAGATTCCGGTCAACCCGGAATGATACCCGACAAGCAAGAATGACAAGAATTTCCACACAAAACCGGAAGAACCGATTACTATTTTTCCCATAGATAGATCTTTGATCTATAGCTTTCATAAACAACTTTAAAAGTTTGTTTTATGTAATCCACGGTTTTCCTGTCGTTTTCTTTTGGTAACTCGTAGTCAGGGTCAGACACAAACCAGACTCTATTATGTTTTGCTGTTATTTCTTTCAGTTCGTCCGGATTTTTTATGATAGGAGTACCAATGTATTTATCAATGAGACCCGGATATCCGCCCTCGCTTGTATCGAAAAACATTACTAACCTCAGGTAGGTTGAAATAGCGTAATCTGCTTTAATTTTATCATAATATTCCAGAGGAAATGATCTTACCATAATAAAGATATCTCCTTTCTTCATGTTTTCTTTTATGTATTTGGAAGTAGACTTAAAGTCGGTCCAGGTGACATCTTCTCGAACGTGATCTGGCGGGACAGAAGGGGTTTTAGAAAGCAAATAGAGTTTCAGAAAGGTGGTATTGGATGCGAGGAATATTGTCATCGATAACGCTATCAATGACAAAGAGGTTGAGAATCTGACGACGGTACTTTTTTCATGAACCATGCTTCTGAAAGAATTCATGAATATAATAATTATAGCGGAGCCGGTGAGTATCAAGAATGGTTCAAGATTATAGATATAACGAGGAGCATTCACAGGCAAAAGATTGGTAAGACAGAGAGCGGGGACAAAAAGTATGATGTAAAGGTATCTTAAGGGTTTGTATTTTAAGAGCAGAAAAATACCCGCAATCAGGAACATAGTGAATAACCAGTTATTTTCAGTGAAGAAAAAATGATCGATGTAGAAATAGGGGTCATACATCGGATCAAGGAAAAATAGTTTCGGAAGAGAAATATCTGCAATTTTTCCATTAATGAGGAGATAGGCATTTAAATACAGAATCCTCCTGCTCTGTTGTATGAATACAGTTAAGAATATTAAAGCAAAACTGGCCCATGCATGTTTGTTCCTGAGCCACGAGAGGTCAGATCCCTTATGGACTACTATTGCCGCCAGCATGGCAACAAGGAGAAAACCGGAGCCTTCCCAGCTTAAATACATCAGACTAAAGGATAGAGCTGTTAAATAAAGGAATCTTTTCTTTAAGGGGTTTGCATCTATTGCCTTGTATAGGAATAGAATAGTAAGACTTGTCAGGAACTGTGTC
Source organism: Thermodesulfovibrionia bacterium (assembly GCA_041500685.1). GTDB lineage: Bacteria > Nitrospirota > Thermodesulfovibrionia > Thermodesulfovibrionales > SM23-35 > DASPRG01. Next base: position 15,976 of record JBGQMP010000001.1, read on the forward strand.
AGTTGAGGGTAAAAAACGGATTGGCTCCAGATTATGCAGGAGGGCAGAAAGGTTTGTACAGCAGCAGCTAATAATCCTGTTAATCTGTTAAATAGGGTTTTACCGAGGACATAAAGGAGCAATATCTCAAGTGTTCCCCAGAATGCTGAATGTAATCGTCCTGCGTAGTCGTTAAATCCAAAGAGGCGCACAGGGACAGAAATAGAGTAAGGCAAAAGTTCGTATGTAGTCATCGGTTTTACATAGGGGCCGATCACTTTCGAGGGGAATCCTCTATCCAAAAGGCCCTGCGTATATTCCATCATTGAAACCTCATCGTGATTCAGGGATAAATACGTAAGCCCATGTATTCTCATGAGGAAACCTACAATTATCAAGCATATTACAAGAAATGAAAAAAGAAGATTTGCTGATTTTCTGGACTCTCTGAGTACATCTTTGATCTTATATCTCTTTATCCTTGTACTTATGAACTCAGCAGATCGAAGAAGAAATAAGATTAAGAGTGAAACAAGAACGTACTTCAACTGGAAGGGGAATGAGCTATCAAATCTGACATCAAATTTTAACAGATAGATAAAGAATATAAAAAGTAAGGAAGGCATGTGTAATACACCATCTGTAAATAGACGGTCTGACAAATTAGCATTGTCAATCTTGGCATATAAAAAGGCAATGATGAACCAGATGCACAACATGACAGTTATGACAGAAATTATGAAAGTAAGGAATTTTAAAAACTCTTGTACAATATGTGCAAAAGTAAAATCCATTTTCTTAATGCTTTTTGAGAGAACACCCCAGGGTTGGGATGGATATTCTGAAAGCAGTAGCGGTACTTTCCATGCAGACGAGTTAATATCCGGAATGTATTTTTCCGGAATTATATTTGATATAGTCCTCCATGTTGTATCAGCCGTTAAAGTGATTACTGAATTGCGATCATGGATATAACCCTCAACAAATAGACCCGGGGCAGTATCCCCGACTGTGACGCCTACGCCAATGGTATTTTGCCCGGAATGTAACAATAGGGTTAGATCATATATATCCAGACTTCCTTCAAAGAGATTGCCTTTTTTTACCGGTGTGCCATTTATGGTCAAGTCATAGATCGAACTTCCTGCGATTCCAACGATAGCATCCTTAACGGGTGACCTCAATGTAAATGATTTCAGGAAATATGCGGACCTTACAGTTGGTTCAGGATGCCACATCCAACATCCCGAAAGAGGCTTACCAAGTATGTAAGGTGCTATTCCCGACGTATACACCGGATATGAAGTAGATGTTCCCTCTATTTGTGCCTGCTTCCATCTTGAATGGTCGAAGTTGTGGAAGTACCATAGAATACCGTCCTGACGACCCTGTGTTTCTTCTACAGAAGAGACCTTCCATGTCCCATCTGTTACAAAAATATGTTCCCTCCCTGTAAGGTCGGTATATCCTCCCTTGAGAAGGAGTCTGGGGGGGCCTGGATAGCTCATTCGATAAACATATGTTGCAACTACATTCTTACCATGCCTTATCTTACCTGTTACATTATGGATGTCAGACAGATTCACTGACAAAAAGGTATCTACAGCAATTTTCTCCTCATTTACAAAAAGCTCTGCATTGTCAGTTGCAGCTATGGAAATCCATGCATCGGCGACATTATCAGGGATAAAGATTTCTTTGACAAAGTAGCCGTTTGGCGTTTTGTCGCCGGTGCTTATCCACTGAGCTCCGTTAAAATCGAGACTGTAACGATGCGGAGGATATTCAAAAATTATATGCCATAAAATATAACCGATGGAGAAACCGAGTAGAACCACCGGGATTATCCCTAATAAGAGCTTCTTTTTCTGCATCTTCTGTGGCTATCTCCCTAATACGCTCATAAAAGCCCTTTGATTTCCCTCCATGTTCAGCCGCAGAGAGTTCAGATAATACACACGCGCTAAGCCATAATTTTTCGTCCTGTAGTATGAGTCGGCAATATTAGAACTCACATTCGCCTCCATTATTTCATCCCCGGATAGCTTTAAAAACTGAAGCCCTGCCATTATAGATTCTTCATATGCGCTTATGTCGTAATAAGCCCTGCTCAGGTAATAATATGCCTGAACCTGAGATGGGTCTGTCTCAAGAGCTTTTTTCCATGATTCGATGGCCGATGCAAACATTCCCTTTTTATATTCTAAGAGACCGAAGCTTACATAAGCCCAGGAGATAAGACTATTACCGACGGTTTTGGAGATGGATGGCTCGATAAGTTGTGCATTTTTTAAAAAGAAAAGAGCCATGGGAAAGTTTCCCTCTCCGATAAAAATGTCAGCCCTATAAAGATAATAATCTGCTTTATCTGTCCTTCCCATAAAGAAATATGCTTTGCCAACATTGGTATGAAAATTATTGGCATAGGCAATATTGTAATCCAATCTTTTTGCAAGTTCATATTGCTCTATTGCCTTGTTATACATGCCTGTAGCCAAATAATAATCTCCCTTGTTCCTGTGATATTCTGCAGCTATGTACGGAGGCAGAGCAACTGACAAATAAAACATGATGAATATAAGAAAGAGAAAAAATGAAAATTTTTTGATATTTCTGATTGTTCTAAACTTAAGAAAGGCGACTAATTGTAATATGCTGCCGAGGATTGCCAAATACCAGCCGAAGGTGGCAAAATGAAAGGTGGCATAAAACCTATCCAGGATTGTATCCACTGCAATAGAATCCTCAAAGGTCGGCGATATCCCGAAATTAGGGGGCAGGTACTTGTTGAAAGTCAATATACTTGCTTCCTGCTGGTTGAGATCATTTATGGCAATAATCCTTTTAGAATCAAACAGGCAAAAAGTGAGGAAAAAGTTCAAAGATAGCATCAGACCAACTATCCCTGTTATAACACTTACCCACGTGAATCGTCTAAATAGGGCTATAAAAGAGAACAACCCTGCAAGAAAGCATAGTGAGCCATAGGAGATTACAAGTGGTAAATTGTCCTTTATCTGTATCTTATTGCCCCTGATCCATCTCATTACAGGTTCGTCAATCCAGCCCAGGAAGGCGCTTGCCATCAAAAATAATGCGCCCAGAATTATTAGTGTTTTAACATGGAATAATTTACCTAATATAGTTATAACCTTGTTTATCACTGCTTTGGTCACTTTTTTGTTTCATTACCTACTTTAATATAACAAAATCCATGCCAAAATCTTCAATCAAGCAAAAGAATAAAGAAAAGTTGAAGAAAATACCGTAATTACAAAGAGTTACACAGTGTAAGTCTGAAGTGAAATCTTTATGCTTTTGGTAGGTAGTTATCTATTCTATACGCGAAATATGGATCTTCTGCATTTAAGTGACAAGAAATGTTGAATCATTACTCTGTGGCTTTTGTGGAAGGGGCTTTTCTCATGAACCGCATGCTTTCTTTAATCGTATCCAGATCACTCTTTGAGAGTGTCTTGAGAATAATGTTTGACACAATATAACAGAGCAGGCTGGCAAGGACACCCGATACCATCCAATACACAGAGGTTTGTTTAAATTGGTCAAGAACAGCCCACATAAATATGCCTGACACAACAGGTTTCCATGATGCCCTGACAAACGAAATATTTTTGTCCAGGGTTTTAACAAAGTATATGGATGTGCCGAAAAGCGATAGTTCAGCAAGGAGCGTACCTATACATGCTCCAATGAAATCAAACCTCGGAATCAGGACCAGATCAAGTATCACATTTATCGCAAGGCTTGCAATGGAACTTATGGTAAATAACCTTTGTTTGCCGAGGGCAGAAAATATGTATATAAATTGAGCAGTCGGAAATAAAAATATCAGGGTAAAGCTCAGTATCCGGAGAGCGATGTAAGAATTTATAAATTCATTTCCGTAGACCAGAAAGATGATACTGTAAGAGAGTGTTAAGAGGATAACGGTGAGAGGAATGCTTACAATAAACAAGAACTTCAAATTTCTCTCATAGGCTTGAAATAGTTCCCTCACCGAGGTTCTTGCTAATCTTGAGAAGAAGGGGAAGAGGGGTATCGCCAGAGTAAGAGCCAGCATGTTAATGGCATTAATAATCTTGTATGGGGCACTAAAAAGGCCGACAGATGTTGCGGTACCGATTGCGGAGAGTATCAGAATATCAACCTGCCATGAAATCTTGCGAAGTACGCTGGCAATGCCTATCGGAACTGCTTCAGAAACAAGATACCACCATTGCTTTATGTTCACAGTCATTTTTGGCCTGTGATATCTGTAACTGACAATTATGTAATAAAAAAACCATAAAGAAATATTGGAGACAAAGTACGATAATGCAATTTCCACAAGCCCGAGCCTGGATGTAATGACAAGGATTGTAAGGCTGAGGAGGATGACCTTGTGAAGTACGAAACCCATGGCATTAAACTCCAGCTCCTCCATTGCCCTAAAGATAGAGTTGTATCCCATTGCATGTACACCTGCAAGGACTGCTGCGCCCATAATATATGTCGCATTCTTAATAGAATGTTCTGTGTTTATAATATTTATTGTCACAAAAATTAATGCGAAGACGATTATCGACAGTATCCATACGAGTGATTTTGTAACGTCTATCAAAGATTGAAGATTTTCTTTATCGACAGCAATTTCTCTTATCATTATATTGCCCAGGCCGGATTCGGCAACCAACTGGAAAAGTCCTACAAATGCAATTACAAAGGAGTAATGTCCGAAGCCTATGGATCCAAGATAGCGTGCTATTAAAATGGTGACAGCGGAATTTATTACAAAGCCAATCAGTTGAGATGATAGCAGCAGGGTTATATTTTTTGCTATGCGCTGTGATTGTTTCATCACGGGAATGAGTACGTAAGCTTGCTTCCTGTTGCTTTACTTAATTCCAGATATGCATTTCTTAAGTTGTATTTCGCCTGGGAAAGGGCTTTTTGTTGCGCATACAAAGTATATTCGGCTTCTAAAAGAGAGGATAAGGGAGTAAGATTCTGTCCAAATTGTGCTTTCATCAGTCTGACATTTTCCCTGGATTGCTCTATCATCTTTTCGTTTAAAGTAATCTCGGCCTTCGTATTTTCTATATTTGTAAACGCCTCGATGACTTCTTGCGCTATATCGGCCTTTATTGACTGGAGGCGTTTTTCCTCTTCTGTCACCTTGGCTCCTTGACTCATGACTTTTGATTTGATAACATCAAAATCGAATATCGGGACACTGAGTTGCAAAGAAGCCTCCCATAATGAATTAAGACGGGACCCATAGTCGTTCGCTAAAGCATATGTTGAAATCAAATCAATGTTTGGATATTTCTGACTTTTAGCCTGTCGCTCTTGTTCCTTAACAACAGTTATTTGCAATTCCTGTGCCTTGATCTCGTGACGGCTTAAAAGGGCAGTCTCAATCAGTTCTTCCAGAGGCGGGAGAGGGGGTAGAGTAAAATCTTCTACCGAAAGAGGTATTCCTTTCATTGGTTCTAAACCCATCTTTGTAGAAAGTTCAGCTGCAAATAGCTTTGATGAATTTCTTGCGGTTGTCAGTTCTTTTTCTCCGGATGCAAGCTTTACTTCAGACATGAGGAGGTCATTTTTTGAAATGAGACTTTCATTGTATTTCGAAAGGGCTATGGTATGAACATACTTCAGGTACTTAACATGTTCTTCAGCAGCCCCGCTTTCTTCCTTATTCTTAAGCACGTTTAAAAAAGTTCTTCCTATGCCATAGGTTAATTCGTTTTTTTTCGCCTCATACATGCTTTTATCTATGAGGATCTGATCAGATGCTATGTTTAGTGAGGGGGCATTTCTGGCAAACAATACCCCTTCTCTAAGAATGGGAACGTTCAGTGAAGGTGAAGCTGAGATATATTGTCCTATGACATTCTTACTCCGGAGTCCCTGTTCTGTAATGCCTCCGAGTATAGCGAAGGGAGAGATTGGCTTTCCGGCGAGATAGCCTGTGGAAACATTCAGATCAAGCTGGGGGAAGAATAGTCCAGTCTGGGAATCGTAGTGATATGTCGACACCTTGATTTTAGCCTCAGATGACTGCAGATCAGGGTTATTCTGGATAGCGTAATCTATACATCTTTGAAGGGACCATAGGTCAACAGGGCTGGCAGAGATTGTGCGATCTTCTTTCCGGGAATCATTTGATACTTCCTTCATCGGTTTCCCGGAAGACTCCGTTTTAACTTGTAGAGCGGGTTTCAAATAAACTTCTTGTTTTACTTCATCAGCCTTCGCAGGGGTTAAAGACTTTTCCCCGGTTCCTGAAATTTTAGCAGGCATGGTTCTGTCATACTGTCTGATTATCCTTTTGTCTTCAATATAATCTTTCAGTATAAAAGCACCTGGGGATAATGATTCAATCATCCTTGAGACGTTTCTTGTGGTTGCCATGCTTTTGAACTTACCAAACCTCACAGTATAATATTTTTCACCCTTTTCTATCCTGAGATTCGAGAGCTCTTTCCTGTTAAGTTTTTGGGCGAGATAATCAAACAGCTCATGTGCGCCTTCAAGTCTAATAAAGCTTCCTGCCTGAATGGTATAATATTTTTTGGCCACGTAGGAATAACCGTTATCAATAATAATAAGAAATACGATCAGGCAAGGCAGGATGAATATCGTTAGGAATTTAAGTATAATTTTTTCTGCTGACAGCCGCATTCTTACATTTTCTCAATTCATATAGCTACTTCATTCCCCGATACTATTTAAATCTCTTTAATTCTTGATACGAATACAGACGAGCATGTTGAACCTAAAACATCTTCACGGCTTTCCCTCCATAACATTAACCCTGTCACCATCCTTTAAAAACTGAATCCCTGCAAAGACAACATTATCTCCCTCTTTTAACCCTCCCAAGATCTCTGTCAATCCCCCTGCGGAAATGCCTATTTGTGCCTGTTTGATATGAGCGATAGAGTTAGAATCAACAATAAAAACTGTTGCATTCTCACCGACAGGATTAATTATGGAGATGGACGGGGCAACCAGAGCTTTCTTATGATAAATTATTCTCGCAAATCCCGTCAGGCCCGGAGTTAATTTAAGATTTTTATTCAGAATTTTCATAAAAGCATTAAATGTTCTTGTTTTAGGATCAGTTTGCGGATCAATTTTTACTATCTCGCCTTTGAACACATCATTCGGAAAGGAGTCAAAATGAACCTCCCCTTCCTGTTTTAAATGGATATAGGAGATTTTTTCTTCAGGAACTTTGGCCACCGTAAAAATATTATCAATAACCCCTAATAAGAACATCTGTTCATTTAACTTAGGGGTTTCACCTGTGTTCACAGTTTTTTCAAGAACAATGCCTGTAATAGGACTCCTTACCGTAGTAAAATCCATATCCTGAGTTGCTTTTCCCAATTGTCGCACTGCGGTTGAGTACTCATATTCTGCATCTTTGACCTTTTCGTCAGCTTTTTCCAAATCTACCTTTGCAATAAGATTCTGATTATAAAGATTTAATAACCTCTGGTAGTTTAGCTTACTATAATCAAGACCGGTTTTTGTTCTATTGAAACTGTCCTTTGCCTGGTCCACAATAGCTTTCATTAATTTTTGGTCGAATTCTAAAAGTACCTGTCCCTTTTGGACCCTTTCCCCTATATTGACCTTAACAGATATGACAGGCTGTTCTATTCTCGCCGTGAGCGCTGCTTTTCCAAATTCCTGAGTCTGTCCGCTGGCTCCTATGACATAATCTATTGTTTTAATCTCAACAGGGTTTACACTGACTGGCATTTTGCCTTTAACAAGTCTTGCCTTTGTCGGGTCGGTTCTTATCATATGCAATACAACTTGTATCGCGACAAAGATAAATCCTGCCAATAAAAAAACAATTATGAGAACAAAAAGCTTTTTCCCTCTGCTCAATATGTCTTCTCTTAGCTGTAATGCAAAACTTTTTGGTATATTCCCTCGATTTTTTTTGCTAATGTCGGCCAATCAAAGGTCGATTTGACTGTCATCTTCGCATTATCCCCAAGTTTTTTTGCTAGTACCTGATTCTGAATAAGTAATACTATTCCTTTTCCCAATTCTTTCCA
>JBGQMP010000002.1:0-23526 GCA_041500685.1 Thermodesulfovibrionia bacterium
ACGGGTACTGTTGAGCCAAGAGTAATTGTATCGAAAAGGCTCCTTGGCGATAGGTTATATGTAACTTACTCGAGCTCACTGGGTTTTGCCGCCACCGAACAACAGATATTCAAATTGGAATACTTCCTCGACAAAAACACTTCCCTTGTCGGTAGCAGGGATGAGAGAGGAATTGCGGGAGGCGATATAAAGTTCAGGTTTGAATTTAAATGAATGGAGAAATGAAAAAGAGGGACTGGGAATTTAAAATTGGAAAGTTTATCATTCTCATTTCTCTTCTCTTCCTTCTCATTTTTTATCTTTTTCCTTCCGAAGTAAAAGGTGCAACAGTTGCTGATGTAGAAATCAATGGACTTTCCTCTATGACAAAGGAGGAACTCCTTGACCTCCTCGATATCAGACCTGATAAACCAATTGATAGCGAAAGAATACGGCAGGGTATCAAAAGGGCATTTTTAAAAGGTATTTTTGACGACATCTGTGTCGAGACAAGGGATGGGGAAAAAACAAACGTTACGATTACGGTAAAGGAGAGGGATTTTATAGAAAAGATATGTGTAGGGGGAGATTATGACCTCTCCACAAAATTTATAAAGAATAATTTCCATCTTAAAGAGGATCAGGTGATGAGATATGACATGATTGATTCCGCTGTAGAAAAGCTGAAGCATTGGATAGCAATGCGAGGATTCCCGGACGCCAGTATCACTGCAAGGATTGAAAAGACAGAAAAACCATACAGGGTAAATATATATCTTCAGGTTAATATGGGAGAACCGGAAAAAATAAAAAAGATCATACTCTCCGGAGGGACAGAAGAGATTCAAAGGATAATGAACTTATCTGAGGGGGATATATATGATCAGGTAGAATTGCGGAAAGATCTCGAGAGGATAAAAGCATACTACAAGAAGAACGGATATTTCAGACCCGTAATAGGCCCTTATACATTTATGGATAGAACGCTCTCTATCCCTATCAATCCCGGTAAACGTCTGATAATCTCAACAAGGGGCAATAGTGCCATTCCCACAAAGACCCTTTTTAAAGAGATGCCATTTTTTGAGGATGAGGACTTCAATGATGACATGGTAGAAGAGGCAGTCACCAGGATGCTTTCTCTATATCACACAAAAGGATATCCCTTTGCACAGATAGCACCTGTTATAACAGCAAAGGATGATCTCATAGGCATCAATTTTTTTATATTCGAGGGGAAAAAGGTTAAAATCAGGGCAATCTCTTTCAGCGGTGTTAGTCTTTCAGAAAAGAACCTTAAAGAGGTCATGTCCCTTAAAGAGGGAGGCCCCTATAATCCTGACCTTATCGATACAGATCGAGAGACAATTAAAGAGCTCTATATCGCCCTTGGATACTTAACAGTTAGCGTCGAAGAGTTTCAGACACAATATGAAGAAAGTTCTCAAGAGATGGATATCATGATCAGAATACATGAGGGTCTGAAGACGCAGATCGAGAAGGTAGATATTGTTGGGATAAAGCTCGTTTCCGAGGAGGAAGTAACAAAGGCTGTAAGGATAAAACCCGGCGATCCATATAATGAAGTTGACATTTCGGACGCTCAATATAGGATTATTGATTTATACAACAGCCGTGGCCTTTTAGACGTCACACTTAGCGTTAAGCGAAACTTTGAGGGGCAGAAGGTATCCTTAGTTTTTCAGATCAATGAGGATGCTGTAACCTTTTTTGGTAAGACCATAGTTACAGGTAACTACAGAACAAGGTATGAGGTCGTGAAAAGAGAATTAAAGCATTCTGAGGGGATGCCCTTTAATAATGGTATCTTCACTCAAGAAAGACAGGGAATATACAAGTTAGGTCTCTTTACAAATGTTGAGATGGAGGTGCTCGACAAATATGACCACAAAAGAGATATCCTGATGAGATTGAATGAGGGGGATGCCGGTGCTGTAGAATTTGGCTTTGGATATGGAGACTTCGAAAGGTTCCGGGGATTTTTTGATCTGAATTATAGGAATCTCTGGGGTATGAACAGGCAGGCTTCATTACGGCTTGAGCTGAGTTCTCTTGAGAAAAGAGCAATTTTACAGTATCTTGAACCCTGGTTCCTCGATAAACCAATGCCTTTCAGGACATTCTTAATCTATGAAGACAAGGAAGAACTCAATTTCGATACCAGGAAAACATTATACAAGTTGAGCCGGTACGGCGCTACGGCAGGCGTTGATAAAAAATTGAGTGATACCCTGAAGGCAGGATTGTATTATGAATTCTCCTTCGTAAACACATTCGATGTCCAACCCGACGTTGTCCTGAGCAAAGAAGATACAGGAACCCTCGCCATAAGTGCTCTCAGGCCTGGAATTGTTTATGATACGAGGGACAATCCCTTTGACCCCAAGAAGGGTGTCCTCTCGGGGATACAACTCAAACTTGCTTCACCCCTCCTTCTCTCCGAGTCAGACTTTGTAAAGTTTTTAGCTAATGGTAGTACCTACCAGCAGTTGAGCAAACGGTTTGTCCTTGCTTTATCGCTCAGAGCAGGTATTGCTTGGGCATACCATAGTACCAAAGAGATACCGATTGTTGAAAGATTTTTTCTCGGAGGAAGAACAACGGTTAGGGGTTACAAGCAGGATACCCTCGGTCCCAAGGGCCCAGACGGAAACCCAACTGGCGGCGATTCATTTCTCTGCGGCAACCTTGAGCTCAGGTCATATATCAGCAAAGGTTTTGGAATCGTTACCTTTCTCGATGGAGGTAACGTTTGGCAAAAGGCTAAAGATATAGACCCTGGGAATCTCAAATACAGTACAGGACTCGGTTTCATGTATAACACTCCTGTTGGTCCTATAAGCATCGATTACGGGCACAAACTTCAGAGGGAAAAGGGAGAGAGTAGCGGAGAGCTGCACTTCAGTATAGGCCATGCTTTTTAAAGAAATGAATGGGAGATTCGGAGAATGGGCGAGTCGGAGAATATGTAATATTCCACTTCTTCCTATCCCCGTGTCACCGTTTCACCGTTTCACCGTTTCACTTCTTTGCCTATCGCTCATTACGGTCTTATTGCTCTTTGCTCTCTGCCCTTTGCTCTTTGCCGCAATAAAAGACCGCGTCGTTGCATTCGTTGATAATACTGCAATAATCCTCAGTGAGTTCGAGGACGAATATTCGAAAGCACAGAAGGTAACCCCGGGTATTACAAGAGAGGAAGTATTGGATACTATGGTCAACAGAGTCCTTCTCCTTAGAGAGATTAAAAAGATCAGACTGGAGGCACCTTCTGATGATGAACTGCTGAAAGAATATATTGACCTCAAGATAAGAATCTTTATAAAGATAAATGAAGAAGAAGCTTTAGCTTTTTATCAAAAACATATCGAAGATTTTCAGGGTAAGGAATTTGAAACAGTGAGAGAAGATATTGAAAACTATCTCACTGAGGCTAAACTGAATCGGCTTCTCAAGATGCACATTGATGAACTCAGGAAGAAGGCATATATTAAGATACAACTATAACAAATAATGAATAAGAAATGGGAGGTAGGAAATGGAAAGTAAAAAACTTCTTATTTCTTACTTCTCAGTTCTACAATAACTGCATGTTCATCACAGCCGGGAAACCGGGGACAACGCAAACAGTCTCCCCAAATCTTCTGTGGAAGGCTTGATTTGTCAATGTCCACAAACCCCATCTTTTTGAAGAATTCAGGATGGTATGTCAGAGCAAATACCTTTTTTAACCCTAACGCCTTCGCCTCTTTCAGGCATTGTTTGACAAGGTTCTTTCCTATGCCCATTTTCTGATATACTCTGTCCACTGCGAGGGAACGTATCTCGGCAAGGTCTTCCCACATGATGTGCAGTGCACAGACACCACATATGTTTCCATGATATTCACATACAATAAAATCTCTCACGTTTTCATAGAGCTCACTGAGTGACCTGGGGATCATCTCCTCTTTCTTTGCATAATCATTAATAAGTTTGTGTGCCTGCTTCAGGTCAGCTATCTTGGCCTTTCTTATCTTCAAAGAATCTCACACCCTCCATGATAGCCCTCTTGTTCATTGCGATGACCTCTTTCTTTTGATCCATTGAATCCTCAAGGGCCTCAAACGTTGATTGCTCTTTCAGAAGCTTAGTTTTGGCAATCAATGCACCGAGTAATACCATATTTGCAGATTTTGTATTCCCAATGGTATTGGAGATCTCTGTTGCAGGAACTCCAGCAACTTCTATATCAGACCGCAGCTCCGGGTTCTTTATAAGAGATGAATCAAAGAGAAGAATACCCATCTGTCTGAGCTGCGGTTGGAACTTCCGAAGGGATTGATTATTCATGACAATGAGTATGTCAGGATTCTTAACAATTGGGGAAGCTATCAACTCATTCGAGATGATCACCGTACAATTTGCTGTTCCTCCCCTCATCTCTCCTCCGTAAGATGGGAACCACGTCACTTCCCTGTTTTCGAGCATACCTGCATAGGCAAGGATTCTCCCGAAAAAAAGTATGCCCTGTCCCCCGAAACCTGCTATGATAATTCTTTTTTCCAGGTATTCTCCTCCTTGAATTTATCTTTCAACGTTCCCAGAGGGAATACAGACATCATCTCTTGCCGAAGCCATAGTACCGAATCCTTAGGAGTAAGTCCCCAGTCTACCGGACATGGTGAGAGTATCTCGACAAGGCTGAATCCCCTCCCTTCCATTTGATATCTGAAGGACTTCTCTATGGCCTTTTTCGTATTTATCAGATTTTTGTATGAATCTACCGAGGCCCTGACAATATAAGAAGCCCCCTCAATGGTGGACAGGAGTTCTGAAACACGGAGTGGAAACCCTGTGGTCTTGATATTTCTTCCCGAGGGTGTCGTGCTTGTCTTCTGACCAGGCAGTGTCGTAGGTGCCATTTGGCCTCCTGTCATACCGTAGGTTGCATTATTGACAAAGAATACCGAAATATTCTCTCCCCTGTTAGCAGCATGAATGATTTCGGCTGTACCTATTGCGGCAAGGTCTCCGTCACCCTGATACGTGAAAATTATCCTGTCAGGCATGGCACGTTTCAGTCCCGTTGCTGTAGCAGGCGGTCTGCCATGTGGGGCTTCGAGAATGTCAAAATTAAAATAGTCATAGGCAAATACTGCGCACCCTACAGGAGCAATCCCCACTATCCTTTCCCTGATGCCCAACGTATCAATACACTCGGCAATCAACCTGTGTATGAGGCTGTGTCCACACCCTGCACAGAATCTAAATGGTACCTGTTTAAGACTCAGGGGCCTCTGGAATATTTTTTTCATTCCTTCCCTTCAGGGTCTCGAGGAGAACTCCCTCAAGAAGACCATAATCGCTAACAGTTAATTCATCAAATGCAAAACTTTCCATTATGTTAATTGTAAATTGTATACCAGGTATAATCAAGTCTGCCCTTCCCGGTTCAAGTCCTATGACATTTTTTCTTTCCATTAATGGAAGGGCTAACAATCTTTTTCTCATATCACAAAGTCTGCTGAGAGGTATTCTATGAAGATGTATTTTCCCCCTCGAATAGGTCTCGAGTTGTAAATCAAGAGAGGCGAGAGTTGTAAAGGTTCCTGCTGTTCCTATGAAGCATGTCTTCCTGTCAATATGATGCATAGTCCCCTTTTTAAGTATTTCTAAATAAGGGAGGATCTCCCTGTTCAAAGCCGAGATATCTGCCTCTGAGACGGGATCGGTCTTTATAAAATTTTCATGAAGTTTTATAACCCCGATAGGTATGCTCCCCATATCAACAGGATTCTTGCCTTCACAAAGTATCCACTCTGTACTCCCTCCCCCTATATCAATGATAAGTGATGAGTGACAAATAATCAGTGGTGAATCAGGAAAGGATGAAAGAATACCTTTGAGGGTAAGCTCTGCCTCTTTTTCGCCTGATATAATCTCTATAGAGATACCTGTATCGGCAAGAACTCTTCTTACAAAGATATCTGAATTATATGCTTCCCTTAAAGCGCTCGTAGCAATGGCACGTACAGTTTTGACCTCCTGTCTTTGAATAAGGGAAGAGAATTCTTTTAATACTGATAACGAGGCTTCAATGCGTTCATCTCTGAGTATCCTGTCCTGGCTGATCCCTTCGGCTAACCGCGTTATCTTCCTTTCATACAGTACATCTTCAATCCCCTGATCTCTTATATCACCTATGAGAAGTCTGATAGTGTTAGATCCTACGTCTATAGCAGCAGAAACGGACACATAATATTATAAATGAGAATAAATCTTTTCCTCAAACTTCTGGGAATTGTATACAATAGGCTAAAAATATCTTGATTTTTCTGAATGTTCAGTTATAAAATTGACAAACCTTATTATGGTGTAACGATGGCTTAAGATTTACGGAAATCCTTCATGAAAGGAGGTGACAGTTATGAAGAAGTTTTTAGTAATACTTTTATCGCTAATGCTGTTTGTATCATTCTCACTCGGCGTTGGCTGCAAGAAGGCTGAGAAACCGGCTGAGACCCCAAAACCAGCTGAGGCACCAGCACCAGCACCAGAGAAACCAGCTGAGGCACCAGCACCAGAGAAACCAGCAGGCAAATAGTAAAGTAGATTTTGTAGATTTTCAGGGATGGGTATCACCCATCCCTGATTTTTCTTCTATCTATGGAGCAGCATCTATCCTCTCTCTTTTCCCTTAATCTGTACATACCTTGCAATACCATTTCTCGTAATTAAGCCGATAACCTTATTATTCTCTGTTACGACAATTCTTCCCTTATCTTTGGTGATCATCATTTCAAGGGCTTTCATAACGTCGTCTTCGGGTAAAACCTCCCATTCCCTGTTGTGGGAAATCAAGACATCCGATACTTTTACCTTGGTCCAATCTTCCCTTGGGATATTCTTAACCTCTTTAAGAGTTATGATGCCAAGAAATCTTCCATCCTCGAAGACAGGGAATCCTCCGTAGCCATATCTGAGAAAATAGCCATTTACTGCCTCATCAAGACTAACCGAAGAACTGAGAGTTACCATATCCTTAACCATTACATCTTTGACCTTTAAACCAGAAAGATTCTCCTGAAGACTAACCTGCTGATAGCTTGCCTGTGCTGCTGTATAAAGAAACCAGCCAATAAACACCAGCCATAATCCTCCCGGGGAAAAGCCTGTAAGGAAAGAGAATAAACCAAAAATAATGAAAAAAAGGGCTATCTTCTGCCCTATGCCAGATGCCTTTCTCGTGGCATAGAAATAATCTTTTGTTTTTCCCCATAGTATTGATCTCAATACTCTTCCACCATCCATGGGAAAACCTGGAATGAGATTGAAGAAACCAAGGATAAGATTAATCTGTGCGAGATATACGTAGAGGGCCTTTATACCTAGGTTTCCAACAGCGGTATATAACAAGAAAAAAACTCCTGATAAAAAGAAACTCGATAGAGGTCCGGCAATGGCAATCTTAAATTCCGCCTCCGGAGTTGGTGGCTCACCCTTCATCTGAGCAACACCACCAAAGATAAAAAGGGTAATACTGAGTATTGCTATTCTGTATCTCCGAGATACGAAGGAGTGTGCAAGTTCGTGAAATGTAACAGATGCAAAGAGAAGGAAAGCCCCAATGGCACCTTTTATCCAATAAGACGCTGCTGGCAATGCAGGGGCTGCCTTAGGAAAATAGTAAGTCGATAAAGACCATGTTATCAAACCAAAAACAATGAGCCACGAAAAATGAACCCTGATAGGTATCCCCCATATCGTGATTATCTTCCATGAACCCTGAAATAATACCCCATTCATTGTTCTCCGCCTTCCACTATCTTAATGATAGCCGAGGGAGGTTAAAATGTCTACTTTGCCTTGACATGTCTACTGAAGAGCATTGACTCTGTGATTTATTTATATTAAGCTAAGAAAACTCTTCAATGGAGGATACCATGAATAAAGACGCGACAAGGTTGATGGGGGCATTTCTGGTAGGAGGGTTAATCGGTGCAGCTATTGCCCTTCTGTATGCACCTAAATCAGGGTATGAGACGAGAAAAGATATTTCGAAGGCAGCAAAACGTGCAAAAAGGGGCGCTGTCGATCTGGTTGAAGACATAGCTGAAAGTGTAGGTGATTTCACGAGTGATATGAAGGATAAAGCGGCTGATATCATAGATCAGGGGAAGGAACTGTCAGAAAATGCCAGAAAGGAAATCCTGTCGACCCTCGAACAAGGACAGAAGGTAATCGAAAAACAGAGAAAGAAAATAATCGACGCTCTGGGTCTTTAAGACTGAAAGAAAAGGGGTATACGTACGATAGTATCGCCGGAATAGCAGCCAGTTTACATATGCATTATTTTTTGGATACCTTCTTTATTTCTACCGGTTTTTCTTTTGAGCGGTTTTCTTTGTACTCACTTTCTTTGCTACTTTTTTCACTGCCTTCTTTTTTGATTTTGCAGGTTTTTTCTCAACGGAAGATACTTCTGTTATTTCCATCCCACAACAATAAATAGGTCTTAACTCCGCCCCAAAAGCTTTTGAAACAACAATGTCTGTACCACATCTTTGACACTCATAGGTTATTACTATTGCCTTTGCCATGATAATTCCTCCTTCTTCTTGTAATTGTCATTATTATATTGCTTTTATTTTTAATGTCAACTTTATAATAGATTCTATTTTATAAACTCATGATCAAGACCGCTCTCTCCAGGCGCAGTCTGGCCACTTCATCCTCACCGTGACATAGAGGTCGTTACTGTTGTGGGAGCGAAAGAGCGTTTTTCAGTTGACAATTCAGAAACAATATAGCAAAGATTAAAAAAAATAGAGAATCTAAAAAGCATGATGAAAGATTAGAAAATGAAAAATTCGATGTCGAAAAATATCACTCAGTGTATACGGTGCGGCACGTGCTGTCTGAAGGGAGGTCCGATCCTTCACCATGAAGATAAAAATATCCTTCGTGGTGGACATATAGGATATCAGCATTTAGTAACCATCATGAAAGGTGAATTGGCGCTCAATCCCCTTACTGAAAAGCTGGAACCAGTCCATAAAGAACTCATAAAAGTTGTCGGGAAAGGCAAAGATTGGTGTTGTTTCTTTTATGATGAAAAAGAAACCTCTTGTGCGATTTACGACTACCGATTCTTGGAATGCCGTTTGTTGAAATGTTGGGACACCTCAGACCTCATATCCGTCATCGGCAAAAACACGATCACCCGTTACGACATCATCAACCCTGATGACCCTATACTATGGGTCATTGAGACCCATGAGAGGGATTGTCCTCTTCACGAGGTAGAAAACTTCATCTTCACCTTATCCCAGGGAACAGACAAATCAAAAACCCTCGCAAAACTTACTGAGCTTGTTCGTAAAGACCTGGCCATACGATCCTGCGCTTTCTCCGAACTGGGATTAAAAGCTGAGTTTGAATTTTTTATTTTTGGACGCCCCTTGTCTAAACTCCTGAGCGACCGTGGAATAACTGTTCATATGAAGAAATCAAAAAATCATCACTCAAATAGCCCTAAAAGATAAGAGGTCTGGTTGAATGAAATCGACAAAGCCAATTGATTCTCTCATCAATAACGGTGAACTGTCTGAAATCGAACTAAAAATCCTTTCTTATATTCATCACTCAGGCCCGGCCTTTGCCAAAAAACTTGCTGCCCGGCTGGATACGGATGTTCAGACCGTGCACAAACACATCATGACCCTGCAAAGCAAGGGTTATCTGGAGCGGGTAGCCAGAACAATGGTTGAATACAGGATAAACAGGAGAAATAAGGTTACCAAGCACAGAAACCATACCTATTACGACCTCACCCGGAAAGGCAGACTCTTCATGCGTCATTTTCAAGACAAGGTTGAAGTCAATCTGCGGCCTCCTTACAAGCAGGCCTGATGATTGATAAGACAAAAATAATCGATACAGTTACAGAAAAACTGAAGAAGCTCCCAGTCGGCCACTACCTTGACCTAAGGACTTACAAACGGAATAGGTCCGTAATCATAGTCAAAATGGGTGAAGATGACTTGCTGATCATTGAAGATAGTTTTTTCAAAGAGAAGTTTCACATAAAAACTGAAAAGCTGAATAAATTACTGACTACCCTCTTGAAAAAAGAGTTCCCCAGAAGTTATAAAATCAGGCTCTATGTTATGGGTGAGTTCACGGAAAAAGAAGTCCCAACCAGAAAAATCCTTTGAATGCTGATCATATTTTTTTGGATGCAATAATATATAACAAGGTCAGTAGCACCATTACTTTTGATCGCTCTTCCTTCTTTACACTGTTCTCTTTTTCTCCCTTTATTTGTTTTTCTTTCCTTTCAGCCGCAGATGGTATTTTTGAGGTATCTTTCTTTCCCTGTGGCTCTCTAATCTCTTTCTTGGCCTTTTTATGTTTTTGGAGGAATATATTCTGTTTCGGAGAGAACATGGGGTCAATGAGATATGTCATCTTGAAATACTTATTTGCCTCATCATATTTCCTGGTTTTATATAATGCATATCCGATGTAATAATAGACAGTGGAATCCGGTTTCTCCTCTGCATAATCCTTGAAAAGCCTGATTGCCTCTTTGTATTCCCCCTTATAGTAATAGTCAAGAGCTGTTTCATATTCATTATTCGTCTTTGCGAAAGTGGTATCTGATAATGCAAACAATACAAAAAACATAATGACTGAAATGCCAGCCTTTTTCATAACACCTTCCCCTTTAAACTTTCCTTTAGGGAAATTATTGAGTATCCTCCTGCACCCCCTTTCTCATCAAATTAAAAAGCCGTCAGAGTTTTACCTCTGGCGGCTCGGCTAACATAGACATTACGTCTTTAGTCCCGTTGCTCTGCGTCCCGGGATTTCCCCCTGGTTTGCTCTGAGCAGAGGAAAGTTTATATAAATAAAATATAAATGAGAATTGATAGAAAAGCAGTGAGGAAAATCACAATAAATTCAAAATAAGCTTTACGTTTTACGTATAGCGAAGACCACCCTCAAACATCATTCAAAACATTCAAAAGGGCTATGGAGCCATATGCAATTGATTTTCTCAAGACTTAGGCTTTAAGTTCTGGCTGGTTCATAGAGAACGGACTTGACATCAAAAAGCAAGACCTAACCCTGCACTTTTGCGTCAGCTTTTTAAGCCCACCGCTCGGGCGCCTTCAGCTTTTTTTTATGTCTCAAAGGCATACTACTCTAATTAACTAATTACCTTTCCCAGAATTGAATTTTACTAACTTATTCCAATTAATTTTCCCATTAGAACAGAATTGTTCCATAAATTCCAAAGTAAACTTGTTAATAATCTGGGCATAGGATTCCAGAAATTCCTCATTTCTTTCTTTTGCTTTATGCCCAAGTGGCTCTATGATTTCAGTATAAAGATCTCCATTACCAGAAATAAATTCCCAGAACCGTTGACCACATAATTTATGATAATCACCCTTGTCAGGGTTATTATCTTTTCCATAGCAACAACCATTAACTGCAATGACATGAATATCAGGATTATTGGTTCTTAGAATTCTTTTTACCTTGTTGAAATCATCCTTCATTTTCTTTATCTGCCTGCTGTTTCCCCAATTAGGCCCTGATTTTATTGAAATTATATATGTTTTATTATCCCTTCTAAACTCTAAGTCAATACCTTCTGCAGCAGATTTCTTCCCATCAAATGCCTTTTCACAAATAAAAATTGCAAGCCCTTCAAGGAATTCTCCAAATATTGTTTCTTCTTGGGAGGAAAGGTGGGCATCAAGGAGTGTTTTAACCAAGTCTTGAGCAGTAAGAATATTCTTTGCTTTAAATAAATAGGGATTTTTTCTTTTGAGAATTTTTGAGAGTTTAAGTTCTTCGAGGTTCTGTAACCTCTTTGTATGGAAAGTGCTTATGTTTTTCTCAACATAAATGATGACATCACTATTTTCTATTTGTCTCATAAGTGGCTTGCTCTTCAAAAAGTAAATATTCTCTTAAGGTATCTATTTCAGATCTAACCAAATCATAATATTCTTTCGATATATCAATCCCAATTGAGTTCCTTCTCATCCTTTTTGCCACCTTTATAGTTGTCCCAGAACCCATAAATGGATCTAGTATCCAGTCATTCTCTTTTGTAAATAATCTAATGAACCATTCTGGGAGAGCTTCGGGGAAAACAGCACTGTGATTTCTATTGGAACATTCAGTAGCTAGACGGAGCACATTGGTAGGATAAACCTTTTCTTTATTTAACCAATTAGCAACCTTTTTTCCAAAACCACTTCCAACTTTTGAATTATCTCGAACCATGTCAGTTCTGCTAAGATTTCTTAACCTTGTTTTAGCCCAATCCCCCATAGGCACCATAACCGCTTCTTGGTACATATTGAACTTTCTACTCTTGTTAAACTGTAAAAGCCTTTCCCAAGCATCTCTAAATCTGTTGGGCCATTTACCAGGGTAACAGTTTTTCTTATGCCAAATGAATTCCTCAGTCCATAACCAACCTTGTTTTCTCATTTCAAGGATGATCTCAATCACATATGTATGTCTTTCTCCATTTACAATCTTTTCCTTAATATTTAATACAAAGGTTCCATCAGGTTTTAATACCCTCAATAGCTCTTTACTTATAGGCATAAACCACTCAACATAGTGATCAGGTTTTATACCGCCATAGGTGTTATTTCTACTATCTGCATAAGGCGGAGAGGTTATAATAAGATCAATAGAGTTCTCTTCTAGACTTTTCAAAATTTCCTTACAGTCACCTAAAATAATTTTAGCAATTATTTCCCTCATCGCTTATACATCCTATGTTTTAATTATTAAAAATCACTTATAGTTATTTCGTTCTTAGTTTTAATCATCCATATCAGGCTCTATTTGGTCACATTCTTCCCATGCCTCCAAGGTACTTAATATTTCACTTTCGTTCATAGGTAAATGTAAACTTTTTCCGTATGCCTCATCTTCATTCTGCGCCTCTATTTCATAACTACAATAACCTAAAAAATATCTTCTAACAATAAATTCCATTTGGGTCTATTTGTTTTTGTTTGAGGGTCTTTAAGAAAAAATCAATTTCCTGATCTTTATTCCACAATGATTTCATTTTTCATACTCTACCCGCACTTTGTAAATCCGCAATTATGGCAAACGGCGCAGCCACTTGCATGTTCAACAGCACCTCCACACTCAGGGCATCGACCAATAAACATAACTTCCTTGTGGTCTTTCTGGCCATTTCCGTCTCCGTTGTTTCCTTTCTGGAGATACTTTTCAAGAGCCTTTGCTATTGCATCAGAACAGGAAGTTATCTTCCCGCCTTCTACCCATGCGTGGGAGTGACATGAAATTCCTTTCAACTGTCTCATTACTTCGTCAGGCTCGAGATTAGATCTGAAAGCGAGGGAGACGAGTCTTCCGATCGCCTCAGACTGGCTTGCAGCACAACCGCCCGCCTTTCCCATGGATGTGAAAAGCTCAAAGGGGTGCCCTTCTTCATCCTCGTTGACGGTAACATAGAGATTCCCGCAACCTGTCTTCATAAGGCGTGTTGAGCCATTTATGACATCCGGTCTCTTTCGTGGAACAATCTTTTGGCGTAAATCTATAGCCTCTGTCTTCCCTTCTTTCTTGCCCTTTGTAAGTACCTGTTCTTCTCGTGATCCATCTCTGTATACGGTAACACCTTTACAGCCATGTTTGTAGGCAAGAAGATAGACCTCTTTTACATCTTCTGTCGTTGCGCTGTGAGGGAAGTTCACCGTCTTTGATACGGCATTATCTACATATTTCTGGAAGGTGGCCTGCATCATTATATGTTCATGGGGCGTTATATCATGGGCAGTAGTAAACAGGCTTTTGACATCCTCTGGTATCTCACTAAATTCCTGTATAGAACCTTTATCTGCAATCCTTTCCATAAGCTCTCTTTCCCAGAACACGCGTTCCTTCGCTATCTTCTCAAAATAGGGATTCACCTCAATAAGCTTCGTGCCTTCCATTACAGTCCTCACATACGAGACTGCAAAAATGGGTTCTATGCCTGATGAACAACCGGCTATGATTGAAAGAGTGCCTGTAGGAGCTATGGTAGTAATAGTTGCATTTCTGACTTTTACTTTACCATCATAGATGCTTCCTTTATAATTAGGGAATGCTCCCCTCTGCTCTGCTAATGCGCCTGAGGCCTCCCTACCCTCCCTCTGTATGAATCCCATTACGTTCTCTGCAAGTCTCAAAGCATCATTAGAGTTATAAGGGATTCCGAGAAAGAGGAGCATATCTGCCCAGCCCATAACACCGAGGCCTATCTTTCTGTTTGCCTTTGTCATCTCCTCAATCTTGCGAAGGGGATATTTGTTTATATCAATAACATTGTCAAGGAAATGGACTGCCTTCCATGTGGTGTCCCTGAGTTTATCCCAGTCTACCTCTCTCTCCTCTGTTTTAACCATCTTCGCGAGATTTATTGAACCCAGGTTACAGGACTCGTAAGGGAGAAGGGGTTGTTCACCACAGGGGTTCGTTGACTCTATCTTTCCTATTCGGGGAGTCGGATTCGACTCATTTACCCTGTCCATGAAGACGATACCCGGCTCTCCGTTTTTCCATGCATGCTCAACGATAAGATTAAAGACATCTCGTGACTTGAGGGTTTCCGTTGTATCCTGTGTTCGTGGATTAATAAGGTCATAATGGCGATCTTCTTGGACAGCATTCATGAACTCATCAGTGAGGGCAACAGAGATATTAAAGTTGTTGAATTTTGAATTATCTTCCTTCGAGGTGATAAAGGAGAGTATATCAGGATGCTCAACCTTCAGGATACCCATATTTGCGCCTCTTCTTGTGCCGCCCTGTTTTACAGCCTCTGTTGCCGTATCAAAGACTGTCATGAAGGACACCGGGCCTGAGGAAATACCCTTTGTGGAACCGACAACATCACCTTTTGGTCTCAATCTCGAAAAACTGAAGCCTGTGCCTCCACCTGATTTGTGTATTATAGCAGCATTTTTAACTGCATCGAATATAGACTCCATAGAGTCCTCAATAGGTAAAACAAAACATGCGCTTAACTGCCCGAGTCGCCTGCCAGCATTCATGAGGGTTGGACTGTTGGGTAGGAAAGCTAAGGATGTCACCATCTCATAAAATTCTTCTTCGAGATTTTTAATATCCTTCTCTGGCGTGCCGTAATGTAAATCTGCTGATGCAACAGTCCTTGCTACACGTCTGAAAAGCTCTTCAGGTGTCTCAACAACTTTCCCTACCTCATTCTTTTTTAAGTATCTCTTCTCAAGAACCTTTAATGCATTTTGCGTAAGGCAGATACCAGATGAAAGACCCTTCATAAACTCCACCCCCAATTTGATAGTTTTATAAGAATGGCTATTTTTAACCATCCAAGGTTTTGTATTTTTGAGCTAATTAAACCACAATATATTGTGGAAGTCAAGAGAAAAATGAAAATCTCTTAATTGATGAATTTTAAAGAATTATTCCTGTGAAATGGGTGTTGGTTATTTGTGAGAAAAAACAAAAAGGCAGCTTTGCTGCCTTTTTAACAATCAGCACTGATTACAATTTTCTTCTCTTACTTGACTAAAAGCACGGGACAGGATGCTTGATTGGTGACTTTATCAACGGTATTCCAAGCAAATAGTTTATCAATAAAGTTCTTCTTATCTGCTCCCATTATGATAAGGTCAGCTTTTTCATCTTCTGCTGTCTCCACAATCTTCTCGTGAATCTCGCCTTCTTCCACCCTGACTTTTACCTTTACACCCTCTGTTTTCGCAATCTCTTTTATTTCAGAGATTTCTTTTTCTGCCCCGCTGTTAAGCAAGTCATCAATATTCTTAACGCCAACCATGCTAAGGTCACCTTCATAAGATGGGATCACTTTTACCACTGTGACATGGCATTTCTCATCATGGAGAAGTTTTAATCCTTCAACCAACACATCTTTCGAACCATTTACAGCAATTACAACATTCCTATAATCCTTCATGACATTACCTCCTTTTTTATTCTTCATTTGACAACCAATACAGGACAGGAAGCATTTACGATCACATTTTCTATAATGCTTCCTATTATTGCCTTGTTGACTCCGGACCACCCGTGAGGCCCTCTAATGATTAGATCACTTTTGAGCCTGTCGGCAGTCTCCACGATTTTTTCTGCTGCATGTCCTTCAGCTACTTCCGTTTTTATTACCACCCCCTGCCCTGAAGCTATTTCCTTTGCATTTTGCACAATCCTCTGTGCATCGTGCAGAAGAGATTCCTTTATCCCACTCGTTGCAAAAAATTCTATCATTTCTTCATAATGTGGAATTACATAGAGGGCTGTTATCTCTGAGCCGTCTATCTTTGATAATTCACATGCCCTTTTTAATGCTTTTTTACTCAGTTCCGAGCCGTCAAAGGAAAGCAGAATGGATTGATATTCACCGAGGCACTGTTCGCATGGTTTTTTTACTAACAACACATCACATGGTGAACTTGCAATAACCCTCGATGTCACACTACCCATAAATAACTTTTTCAATCCCTTTCTTCCATGGGTCCCTATAGCAATAAGGTCTGCATTCCTTTCGCTTGCAACATTAACGATCACCTCGTGGGGTTCCCCTTCACAGACCATGGCTTCCAGATCTCCGTCTAACCCGAAATCAGATGAAAACGTTTCCTGTGTCCGGTAACACATTGTTTTACCCAGATCAAAGCGCCTCTCCCTCTGGTTCGGTGCAATGACAAACTCCTCTTCATCAAAAAAAACAGCATGGACAAGAACAGCTTTACCGCCGTGCCTTTTGAGCCAATGTGCGGATTCTAAAAGGGCTGCCTTACTGAATTCAGAATCATCGAATCCTATTACGATATTGTTATACATAATTAGTGTGCTCCCCCACTTTTTCTGAAAACCATTCCTACACCAAAACCTGCTCCCAGCGCCACGCCAATAGATATGAGGCCATATAAAGCAGCATTGTTTTTTGCCATATCAGCAAATGACTTTACCAACCCTACCTGTTCCACAAAAACGTTCACTGCTGCAGTTTCTATAACTTTTTTATCTTTGACTGCATACACTGCAGCTGTATAATTGCCTGGAGGTGCCTGATATGGCCACTCTGTCAAAATGGAATAGTCCTGCTTCCTGTCCTTTTTTGTCGTGGAGATTTTTCCGACCGATGTATCAAACAATTTGGAAGACTCTTTGAATTTAATGAATTCGTTAAACCACTTCGTCTTCTCTTCCCCAGCGGAGACATTTATTGTTGCATGCTTTACGAGTGCCGGATAGCCGATAACATATTTATCCATCTCTTCCCTGCTTAATATGTCTTCTATTTTTCTTGTGCTGTAAAGGAAATAAACATTCGGAACATTTTCGATTTTCAATTCTCCTGTGTTCATCCATAAAAAGCTTGCGACCTTTCCCTTTTTACGTAATGATTGAAGGCCATCCGGAGATGTTAATTTGATAATCAGGTCAGCATCACGAGGGTTAGAAAAACCACTTATAGTTACAGTAGTGCCATGATAGAAGGAGTTTATTGTTATGTGATCGTGCTTAGCATTTGCCGTTATTTCCGCAAAAGCATCATCCATGGATACAGGCAGTAATAACAACGTAAGCAGTCCAAAGATTATTAAGACTCTGTTTGTTGATATAAAATATCTCATCAGTGGCCTCCTGCTTGTGATAAAAGCAATGATGGGGTTAAGGTAAGCTCAAAGATTATTTTTACTGTGACAGCGAGTACGATTATAGCAAGGAGTACCTTGAGCTGTTCTCCCTTTAATTTCCGTCCAAAGACCGCCCCGATCTGGGCACCTATGGTTGATCCTAACAACAGCAGGACCGCAAGGGTGAAATCTACAGTATGGTTTGTATATGACTGGAGAAAGGTTACCTCTATACAGGTAAAGAGTATCTGGAAAAGGCTTGTCCCGACAATAACGTGCATAGGCATCTTAAGAACATAGAACATGATAGGCACCATCACAAATCCTCCTCCAACACCCATTATGGCAGCAAGTATACCGACAACGGCTCCTAAGAATATGGGCACCAGCACAGAATGAGTTATCCCTGATTTTTCAAAATGTGTCTGGAGAGGAAGTGATTTAAGGAAAGCGCTTATTTTAGATTCTTTTTCTCCTTTAACCTCTTCTGATTTTTTCTTTCTCATGCTTGACAGGCTTTCAAGGAACATATACGTTCCGACTATTCCCAGCATCAAAACATAGGTTATCTTTATAACAAAATCTGCATTTCCCATCGCCCTGAGTACTTTCATGGCTTCAACACCGATAAGTCCGCCACTGAAACCACCGATAAGGAGATAGATGCCCATCTTGAAATCTACATTGCCGACTTTCCAATGGGCGTAAGTACCAGAGGTAGATGCTGCAACAATCTGATTGGAATCCGTGGCAGCTGCAACTGTAGATGGTATCCCAAGCATTATCAAGAGCGGTGTCATTAAGAAACCACCCCCGACCCCAAAGAGACCTGAAAGCATACCCACGATCAATCCAAGTCCAACAGGCAGAAAAATATTAATACTAGTCAGAGCTACTGGTAAGTAAAGATACATCTGACCCTCCCCATTTTATGAAAATATTTAATTCACTGAATAACATAATTGCTTAACTCACAAGGTTGGCTTTGCCATTGTTACTACCGGCCTTGACATTGTTTTTACAAATCTGTTCAATTCCCTGGTCTTCATATTTGCGTTCTCAGTCACAGTCGGGCTTAACAAAACCATATCAATAACTACCTTTTGTCTGAAAAAATTTATTACCGCAGATAACACATCTGTCTTCTCAGTGCAGACATCAACATTAATACCTTCCCGAGTAAACTTTTTCAGGAGAGGAACTATTTTTTTATCATTGGTTATGCTCTCTGTCATTATTTGTCTCGCTGTTTTATTTTCATTCGCTTCAGCAAAGGCAATAGCTGCCATGAGATTCTCAAGTCTTTCGGTTATTCTCCTTCTGTAAATCAATAAAATGGTAATACCCTCGTTCAACATTTTTGCCAGATTAAAAGCGCAGGAAAGTCCTTCACCAAAATTCTCGTCATAATAAGTGACGAATAAAAGCTGTTTCTTCCTCATCTCCACTCTGCCTAATCATCCTACTAGTGATAAAGGCAAAGAGGATGCCAATGTCTAACTTATTGTTTTTTAATGATTATTTGTAAAGGAGGGCTAAATGAAGTGTTTCATATTTGAACAGCTATGAACGCTGCCCATCGCTAAGTATTCTCCAGAGGCTCGTTCTCGATATTCCTAAGAGCTCAGCAGCCTTTGATTTATTGCCTCCGAGCATCTCGACTACTCTTACAGCATATTCTTTGTTCAATTCATCCATAGTTTTAATCTTGCTCGACTCCATAGTTTCAATATGAAACATCTTGAGGCTCTGAGGCAGACTTTCAGGGGTGATAAAAGAATTCTTTTCTATGATTATTGCCCTTTCGATTATATTTTCAAGCTCTCTGACATTTCCAGGGAAACTATAGCTCATAAGGATTTCCATCGCCTCTTTAGTAAAACCGGTTATTTTTTGGGTATACCTGTGGAGATACTCCTGAAGAAAATACATGCTCAAAGGTTCTATATCCTCCTTACGGTCTCTTAACGGAGGAATAAAAATATCCATAACATTTAATCTGTAATACAAGTCTTCCCTGAATCTCCCCTCAGATATGAGTGTCTTTAGTTTTTGGTTAGTAGCAGCAATAAATCTCACATCCACCTTTATGGATTTTGTTCCGCCTACCCTAAAAAATTCACCTTCTTCTATGACGTTAAGTAATTTCGCCTGTAGGCTCGTAGACATTTCTGAAATCTCATCAAGAAAAAGGGTGCCTGTATCTGCAATTTCCATAAGTCCCTGTTTTGTTCTGATTGCACCTGTAAATGCACCTTTTTCATGGCCGAACAGTTCACTTGCAAGAAGACTCTCAGTAAAAGTCGCGCAATTCAGTGACAGAAATGGCATATTCTGCCTCTTACCAGTGAAGTGTATAATCTTGGCTACAAGGCTTTTCCCAACTCCACTTTCCCCGGTTAGGAGGACATTGCAGTCAGAATCCCTTATACTCTCAATAATGCTTAATATCTTCTTCATGCTTTCACTTTTTGCAATACTGGGGATCTTTTTGTCCATTCCCAGGGAGGTTCTTAATGCTATGATCTCTTTCCTCAGAACCTTATCTCCATAAATTTGCTTAACTTTTAAAAGGAGCTCGTCAAGATCAAAGGGTTTTGTAATATAGTCACGCGCCCCTTTTCTCATCGCTTCCACTGCCGAACTGATACTCCCATAGCCAGTTATAATGATCACCTCTGTTTCAAGGTGCTTTTCCTTTATTTTTTCCAGAAGTTCGATGCCACTGAGACCCGGCATCTTTATATCCGCAATGAGGACATCAAAATGCTCTTTTCCTATCTTTTCCAGGGCTTTCAGGCCGTCACCTACGCCTTTAACTTCATATCCTTCCTTCTGCAATATAGAAAGAAGATGTTTTAAGGTTATCTCTTCATCTTCTGCAATGAGGACCTTAAAGACCATTACAACCCCTCTCGTTTGGTAATGTTATGGTAAATATCGTACCTTTTCCTTTTTTACTTTCGATACTCATCTTACCATCATGCTTTTTAATAATGTTAAATACGATGGCAAGTCCAAGACCTGTACCCTTGTCTTTTGTGGTAAAAAAAGGCTCAAATATCTTGTCAACAGTTTCAACAGGCATCCCTTTTCCTGAATCTGACACCTTTATCTGCACAAGCTCCTTGCCTTGGTCTACTTTCACAATAAGATCACCTTCCCCTGACATGGCATCAACAGCATTGTTAAACAGATTGATAAAAACCCTTTCCATCTGTTCGGGGTCAGCACAGATAAGTACACCTTGAGGATCAGAATCCAGCACAAATGATATCTTTTCAAGATTAATGGATTTACCGAGCAGATTATACGCATCAGCAATGAGTTTACTCAATTCAATTTCCTTGAATTCGGGATCTCTTCCACGGGCAAACTCCAGGAGGTCACCCACAATCCCCTTTACCCTCAGTGTCTGCCCGCGAATGTCTTTTACAACCTCTCTCAGGTTTGGCGGAGAGGTATCATCTATTTCTCTTTCTAAAACCTGGGAAGAAATGTAGATATTGTTCAGCGGGTTATTTAGTTCATGCGCCACACCCGATGCCAGTGTCCCAATAGCTGCAAGTTTTTGGCTCTGGAGCAATTCTTTGTTTTTTCTTTCAAGCTCTTCTTCCCTTTGAGCAAGCTGTTCTTCCATTTCATTAAACGTTTGAATAAGTATGCCCACCTCATCCTTACTCTTTATTGGCTTCACTAACTGCTTGAAATTACCCTTCCCCGTCTTTTCAACAACTTCTGTAAGTATCTTTAACCGATTCACCACATCCCTGTTAAAGAAAAAGATTGTTCCTATTCCGGTGATAAAAAAAAGAGGAAAGAATATAAGGATGGCAAGTTGTGATAGGCGGATGGTATTGTCAACATTGTTCCTGGCAATCCTGTCCAGTTCTTCGGAGATGATAATAATATCCTCACCGTTTTTCCTGAGCGCATTTATCTGTGCTTCGAGTTCTGCCAACCCCATAATAAGATGGTGATCAGGGGGTAAGAGAATTACCTTTTTAAGGAATTCAATCCCTTGAGTTGGATACTCGACCAACGTTGACTGTATAAATGGGAATACTTTGTTGGACTTTGCAAGTGATATCTTTATCTTCTCAAATTCCATTGATAAGTCTTTTGCAGATGATTCTACCGTATTAAATCTGTTTTCATATTCTTTTATGCATACCTTTAAATTGGATAATTTACCAGAGTCATCTACTAAAAAACTGCTATTTATGATGCCCTTCAGCTCCAGAAGGTATTTATGTACAGCTTCCGATTCTGCTTTTGCTTTCAGCGGGTAGAGAAAGAAATTTTTCTCATGCCTTCTCAGCTCAAGGGATTTGCTTCTTATTGTATCGGTAACCTCGAGATGCCTGATCTCTTTTTTGATTTTAATAAAATTTGCATATTCGAATACTACGAGGACGGCTATTATAAAAACACTGACGAGAAAACTGAGAGCTAATTTTTTCTTAAGGGACATTGAATACCGTGATGACTGAAGCCTCTTAAAATTATTATACCATAATAACAGAGGCTTCAGTCATCACAGATTTGTTATGTTTTAGCTATAAATACAGGGCAAGGTGCATGGCCGATGACTTTCTCAGCAACGCTTCCCATTAAAAGTCTTTTTAGTCCTGTTCGGCCGTGACTTCCCATAAAAATGACGTTAGCCTTGTGCTCCCTGGCAAGGTCTGTTATTTTCTTGTAAGCCTCACCTTCTCGCACGAAAGTTTTGGTATTGATATTAAATGCCTCTGCCTTTTTCTTCACATCCTCGACAAAGCCTTTTGCCTTTTTAACCATTTCTTCAACTGTGCCCGGTGAGCGTGCCATAAATTCCTCTGTGACATCAACCACCGAGAGGACCATCAATTCTCCTCCATAGGACTTCGCAAAGTTTATAGCCTTATCTGTTGCAGCCTCGCTATATTTCGAACCGTCTGTGGTAAGAAAAATACTTTTCCATCCTACTACTGTATTCAATGGTACAACAAGGACGTCTCTTTGACTATGGCCTATAACCCTTGCGGTTACACTGCCAATGAGGGCTTTTTCTATTTGGCTACGACCCTTTCTTCCCATTACTATCAAATCACAGTTTTCTGCATCTGCAAGGTCGACAATTCTTTCGTATATCTCTCCTTCTTCGCAGACCGTCTTTATCAAGGCACTTTCGGATTTTGCTATCTCCACTGCATCGGAAAGGGCCTTCTCATATGGTTCCCTCATGGCATCTATTACATTCCCGAACACAGTGGATCCCAAGTCTCCCTGATAAGCTGGAATAACTGATACAACTGTTATCCAGCTCTCCTCACTGTTTGCAAGCTTGATTGCCTGTCTGAGGGCATTCTTGCCTGATTCTGAGCCATCAACTGCAACAAGCATCTTTTTATACTTTCCCATGTTCTAAGACTCCTTCTGCTGAATTCTGTAACTTTTCTGCTCTCATACCTTTCCATAATGCATTTAAAACTACACCGGCTCCTATAAGCAAAGCAAGTATCATTATAGTAAAACTTGTTGTTTTCAGAATCTTTACTGTGCCTTCACCTAAAGTCTGTATCAACCCCAACTGAGCAAGATATACAGGAATCATCAGACCCCTGCTGAAAAGGACGATGACCATGATGAGACCCATTACAAGCTTTATCATAAACGGTTTTACATATGTTGTGCCGATAGCACCCAGTTGGATTCCAAAGAGAGAACCTGCAAGGATAATCATCGCAAGGCGGATATCAACAAGACCATGCATAGCATATTTGAAGGAACCTCCCAAGCCCATGACAAATGCTATTACAAGTTCCGTCGCTGAAGCCATAAGGCTTGGGGCACCTAAAAC
>JBGQMP010000003.1:0-18196 GCA_041500685.1 Thermodesulfovibrionia bacterium
TATCATATTCGACTTATCCACTATGACCCTTCGAAGACTGCAGCCCTTTTTGAGCACTACCTGATCCATAATGATGCAGTCTTCTACACTTACATCGTTTTCAATAATCACTCCGCTACGAATAACAGAATTACGTATCTTTGCCTTATGAATTACTGAACCATCTGCGATTAAACTGTTCCGTATGTCACCTCTTAAAATTTTTGTAGAAGGTCCTTCATACCCTGACGGAAGTATGGGCCATAAAGCATTGTTAAGGTCAAAGATAGGAGTCTCTCCTAACATATCTGTGTGGGCGTCTAAGTATGCCTTTATTGTTCCCACATCACGCCAATACCCCTTTTCCTCATAAGGCATTGTTCCCGGGATAATATTTGTTGCAAAGTCATAAGCAAATACCTTTTTTGTTTCTACAAGACCCGGTATTACATGGGCACCAAAATCATGCTGTTTTTTTCTTTGTGTCTTTGCCAGGGCATCACTGAGTACATCTTTGTTAAAAATGTAGTTCCCCATAGAGACATAAGCATGCTGAGGATCATCAGGTATGGGTGTAGGTTTCTTTGGTTTTTCCTGAAATCCTATGATTCGATTTTCACTATCGGTAACGATAACCCCGAAGGCTGATGCTTCTTCAATGGGAACAGGTCTTGCAGCAACAGTAACATATGCATCCTTTTCGAGATGAAAATCTATCATCTGGCGCACATCCATTCTATAGATATGGTCTGCTCCGAAGACGATGACGAGTCCTGGATTATGTTGTCGTATGAGATCTATATTCTGGAAAACAGCATCTGCTGTGCCTTGAAACCACTCAGGACCCATACGCATTTGTGGAGGAACCACAGCCACAAAATGATCTTTAATAATAGAAGATAAAATCCAGTTACGCCTCACGTGCTCAATAAGAGATTGGGATTTGTACTGAACGAGAAGGTAGATGGAGTATATATGTGAATTGACAAGGTTGCTTAGAACAAAGTCTACTATCCTGTATCGCCCGCCGAATGGCACTGATGGTTTGGAACGAAATACCGTCAGCGGAAATAGACGCTCACCTTTACCTCCAGCAAGAACAAATGCAAGAACCTTTGGATGTGACATTATACACTCCAATATAAGGATAAGCGTTTCATGATATCGTCTAAGTTTAGTAAACCCACCAGTTGCATAAATTTTCTTCGCTTGAGGAGGCAGATGTGATGAAAAGCCCTGCCATCGACACCTTACAGTCCTCCCATGTGGTCTGCCAGCCTTTTCAGGAATACACAAAAGGTGGAATCTACGGTCACGTGTATCAGAATAAAATCTTGTCGATTTGCAGGGGTTTTTCAGCATGTCTGCCTTCTTGTTAATGCAACGTTTGGGTTAATGTTGATTTGTTTATTGGTCAACCGTTTTTCTGGAGATATAATTCGAGAGCCTGTTTATAGAATCAAAATTCTCTGGAATTAGCTCCTCATCTACCACAGATATCCCATACTTTTCCTCTACAAAAGCCAGCAATTCGAGGACACCTGTAGAGTCTATTAATCCTTTTCCCAAAAAAGAGACTTCATCATCAAGTCCATCATCTTTACCATATAAAAAGTTTTCAACAATGAATTTTCTGATATCAGACTTTAACTGCATATTCTTTGTTTTCTATCACCCTTTCTACTGCTTCTTTACTCTCGGTATCAAAATTCTCTACAAACGTATGATGTAAAAGCAGAGTTGAAATTATTCCAACAATAGCCATGTTATCTTTGAACCCGAGAATTGGACTCTGTCGACTTTTTTTAATCAACATAGAAACAGCCCTTGGATCGAAATACTCCGTATCTCGTAGGTATTTCTCAGAAAGGAGTTCTTCAATATAATGCAGACTTTCTCCATAGAGAAAGCTTTTTGAATCAGGCGCCATGTAGGGTTGTTTTATCCTTTTTATAATTGAAGGTGGTATTAAATCTTTCATGCTTTCCTTAAGGATATACTTTTCTTTGAGTGCATTCATCCTAATATGGGGTGGTAATTTGCAACAAAACTCTATTACCCTGTGATCAAGAAAAGGAAATCTGCCTTCTATCGAGTGTGCCATAGCAACCCTATCTCCCTGTGAAGAGAGGATGTAGCCCGGAAGGAGAGTCTTTGCCTCAATATACTGCGCCTGTGATAAATAATCATATTTCCAGAGATCATCGGGAAGGAAAAGCGAGAGCTCATCAACATTTTTATAACCTCTCAATTCCTCTTTTAGTTTGGTCGAAAAGAAGATCTTTGTCTTTTCTGTTGTAACCCATCTCGGTATGTGTGAATAATACTGAGCAGGGTAATCTGTGGTATCAACCTTGAAGAATGCCTCTGCATACTGAAGCGACCTTACCGGAGAATTAACGAGGTAAGGATAGAGACGTTTGAGAATTAAAGGCCTGAGCTTTGAGTCAGGGTATTTTTCGAGGAATCTCCGCACCTTTGTTTCTTTGAAGATATCATAACCTGCCAGAACTTCATCAGAACCTTCACCGGTCAATACAACTTTATAGCCATTTTCCCTGACAAGCTTTGAAAGAAGATAAAGTGGTGCCGGTGCCGTCCTTAATATAGGCTTTTCTGTATGCCAAATAACCTCAGGGAATACCTTGCCAATATCGGAATATGTGCACTTGATGTTACTGTGATCTGTATTTAAGTACTTGATCAACTGCTTCTGATAGTCACTTTCGTCATATGCTTCATCAGAAAAGGTCACAGAGAAAGTACGTAGTGGTGTGTCCGTATATTTCTTAATCAGAGTTGTTATTACAGAGGAATCAATCCCACCACTAAGATAAGCACCAACTGGGACATCAGCTCTAAGCTGTAATTTTGTAGAGTCTATCAAAAGTTCTCTTAAATCTTCAGCATATTCTGCATCAGTCTTAACGTTTGTATCAGGTGTAAAATCAAGATCCCAGTATTGCTTTATTTTCCAGTTTCCACTTTCTATAAGTAGGTAATGGCCTGCTGGTAGCTCAAAGATACCCCTGAATGACGTTCTCGGAAGGATGGTTGTCCAGAATGTAAATATCTGGTCCAGTGCTAATGGGTCTATCTCCCTTTTTACCCTTTTATCTGTGAATAAGGCTTTAATTTCAGAGGCAAAGATTATTGAGCCATCTATAAAAGTATAAAACAGAGGCCTTATACCGACCCTATCCCTTGCAATAAAGAGTCTCTCGATATTTCTATCCCATATGGCAAATGCGAACTGTCCGTTAAGATAATTTAGGCAATCTACTCCATGATCTTCATAAAGATGGACAATCACCTCAGTATCAGACTTTGTATAAAACTCATGCCCTTTTGACAGAAGATCTACCCTGAGTTCTCTGTAATTAAAGATCTCGCCGTTGAAGGTTATCCATATAGTTTTGTCCTCATTGTGGATTGGCTGCCATCCGCCTTCCAGATCAATGATACTTAAACGTGCATGCCCAAGACCAATTCTTTTATCAATATAAAATCCATACCCATCGGGACCACGATGGCGCAGGATTGCAACCATCCTTCTGAGGGTTTCCTTCTGTATTTCTCTATCTCCGTAGAGATTAAAGACACCGGCTATTCCACACATACTACTTCTTTTTGTTCCTTTTCGTGAGGAAAAGATAAATACCGACACCCGCGACACCTGTCCCCATTAAAACCAGGGTCGAAGGTTCAGGCACAGGGTTGGGTCCAGGATTAGGTCCAGGGTTGGGTCCCTGATGGTGTCCAGGGTCGGGACCAGGATGATGCTTCCATGGGTTCAAATCGTAAGCATAAGCCACCTTTCCCTCACGATTCATGAAGAGTTGAGGTAAGTCGCCCGATACCAATATTGTTACTAACAGAGCAAATAGAATGAAAAAACATAATTTTGTTTTCATAATATTCTCCTTTTGTTAAATATTTTTGCCCATAGATTCTTCTTTTTCTCCTCTTTTGTCTCTACATCTTCATACCTCCTTCCTTGGATTTCAGAAGTTACTTGCTTCAGTTCCTTTGGGAACTGGGATTTGATTTCCTTTATTTCCTTTACGATATCCTTTAACCTTGCATCCATGTTTACGGTATCCCTATTTATGAATTCTGTATTAACTCGGTCTATAGCAGCGCTGAGCAGCTTTTCTGTTTTATAAATATTTTCAAAAACCTCACCCTTCTCACAATTATTGAAATCCCTCTTAAAAGATACCTCTTCCGGATTCTCTGCTCTTTTTGACATCTCTTTAAGAGCCTTCATGCCATTGAAATATCTTTCAGGAATTGCATCCTGCCAGTATTTATTTTCTTTCTCAAGGTCACTGATCACATCTTTAACCATATCCAGTGATATTTCTTTTGTCTTTTCAATAAAAGCAGTAAGCAGGAGAAAATCACATAAAATGTTTATGAGTCTTGGAACACCTCTTGAGAAGTTATGGATTAAATCAATGCTTCCGTCTTGAAAGATAACGGCTTTCTTATTACCTGCAATGGCAAGTCTGTGAAAGATGTATCTTTCCGTCTCCTCCCTTGTGAGAGGATAAACATGGCAACTTACGGTTATTCGCTGCCTGAGTGCTCTGAGCTCCGGTTGAGAGAGGACCCTTCTGAGTTCAGGCTGACCAACCATTATTATCTGGAGAAGTTTTGCCTTATCCGTCTCGAGGTTTGACAGGAGCCTTATTTCTTCAAGCAAGTCAGGAGAAAGGTTCTGTGCTTCATCTATTATGAGAACAGATTTTCTTTTCCTGCCATATTGCTCTATAAGAAAATCTGTTAGTTCTCTCAGCATCTGGGGCTTATCTTTGCCCTTTGTGTCGAGACCAAAATCATCGTTTATCATCGTTATTAATTGCTCTGATGTTAAACGCGTGTTGTTAATACGTGAAAAAATTATGTCTTCTTTTAGCCCCTTCATCATGCTTCTAACAGCGGTAGTCTTACCAGTTCCTACCTCACCGGTAATAAGGATAAATCCACCAGAGTCAGAGGCAATCCCATAATTCAGATATGTCAAAGCCTTTCTGTGTACCTTGCTCAGAAAAAGAAACTCCGGGTCAGGGGTAAGCTGAAATGGTTTAGATTTAAGACTAAAAAACGAGGTATACATACCTTTGAAAGTTACGCGTTACGGGTTACGAGTTATCAAGTTACGGGTTTCGGGTTTCGTGTTATAGGATTTCCATTCTTTTTCAACATACTGAATAAATCTATTTATTTTACTACCCAATTCGTTGTATGCATCAAGAAAGGACTGTATTTCTTTTCCATCAAGTTGATGAGTGTCCTTTATAAAGTTCAAATGTAAAATAGTTTCATCACAAGAAGAATGAGCATAAACGAGAAATTTAATGAATTCTGCTTTGTATTTCTTTCTTCCATAACCCTCTACAATACAGGAGGTAATACCTTTGGAAGATCTTCTTAGCTGACTGCCTTCCTCAAACATTTCATATTGTGGGAGTTTTAATGACATTTTGTGTATTTTGATTGCAAGATCATATGACAAATTGTAAATTTCTAAATCTTTATAACTTTTCATTCGGGTTTCGAGTTATCAAGTTACGAGTTTCGGGTTTGAGTTTCTTTAGTTTAACTCGCAACACGTAACCCGTAACAACTTATTATTTGTATAATATCGTCCTATCTTTTCCTTCTTTCTTTCCTTTATAGAGTGCTCTGTCAGCATTCCTTACCAGATCTTTCATACCCCGTCCATCAGATGGAAAAGTTGCAATACCTGCAGTTATGGTTATATTCTCTTTCGGGAAAACCCTCCATGTGTGGGGCAATTGTTCTTTGACAGATTTCCTTATCCTTTCCGCAACAAAGAACGCCTCATCTTTCTCTGTTTGGGGCATAATGATCGCAAATTCTTCGCCCCCAAACCTTGCCATGATATCAATAACACGTGTACTTTCCTTAGCAATATTTGCAATATTCTTCAAAACCTCATCTCCTGCAAGATGACCTTCTGTATCATTGAAGACTTTGAAATCATCTATGTCAATCATGGCAACTGAAAAAGATAGATTGTGACGCTCTGAACGCTGGAGCTCCTCAAAAAACCTCTCCTCAAAATAACGCTTGTTAAAAAGACCCGTCAAAGAGTCTGTAATGGATAGCTCCTTCAAGTGAGCTACAAGACTGTAATACATTGACCTTTCGAGTGCAATAGACGCATATGATGCAAAAGAACGGAGTAATGCCATATCCTCTTGTGAAAATACTTCCCCTTTTATCTTATCAGAGATATTGAGAACGCCTATGGTCTTCTCTCCTATCTTCAAAGGGATGCTTATAAAAGATCCAGTCTTGTAACTTGGTTTCCTTGGAAGAAGAACCCTCTCGTCCCTTTCAATGTCATACACCATGAGTGGCACACCTTCACCAAATACTTTGCCTGCCACTCCTTCGCCTATCTTGATCTTTATCTCTTTGAGGAGCTTCTTGTTGATCCCTTTTGCAGCCTTGACAGTAAGATAGGACTTGCCATTTTCGATCAACATCAAAGAGCCCCTCTCCGCATCTGTTAAATGTGCTGACATATCCACGATGGTCTCATAAAGCACTTCTGGTTCTTTTACCTCATTAAGACGAGTAGTGATTATATTCAACATATCCATGTCCTTCTTGCGCCTGTCATAACTATCATATAGTTCTACGAGCCTCAAGATGAATCCTATAACCTTACACACCTCTAAGATGATCTCTGCATCCTCTGGGGGAATATGGGAGTTAAAAATGCCCAAGAGTCTGACTACCTTATCCTTTGTCATGATAGGAAATGCATAG
Source organism: Thermodesulfovibrionia bacterium (assembly GCA_041500685.1). Taxonomy (GTDB): domain Bacteria; phylum Nitrospirota; class Thermodesulfovibrionia; order Thermodesulfovibrionales; family SM23-35; genus DASPRG01. The sequence continues at coordinate 6,787 of JBGQMP010000003.1, forward strand.
ATAGATACAACCTCATCTGGTAAACCTAATCGCAATATCTCCATCATGTCCTCAGAATATATAGGTATTTGCTTTTCAGCAGCCTCAGATAAAATGCCTGCTTTCTTTAATTTCAGTGATTGCAGATGCCCTCTCAGCCTACCTACTGCCCTTTGTGGACTGAATGTGTCATTATCCTTGACCATAACAGAGACACTATCGGCATTGAAAAGGAAAAGGAGGATGTCAGTTAAAATGTCATATATCTCGTCCACCTGCATATCTAACTCTATATCTGATATGAGGCTCAGGATGGTCTTTGCTAATTTATACCTCTTCTCATTCAGGCTGCCTTCATAACTATATCTGAAAAGAAGATTAACCATTGATTGAATATGCCTGGCAATCTCATGCAGGGTCACATAATCCTTGACAATAATCTCCTGAGACCAGGATTTAAATTGTTCCGGATGAAGACTATAATATTGACCATCTCTTAAATAAAAATTTTCAAATTCCTTTAAAGAAAGGTATATACCACTGCCTGTGATTACAAAGATTACATTATTGATACGGACAGGTATAAAGAAATAGTGCTGCCCTGCAGGCCCTTTAAGAATAGAGATGTCCTTTTTATGAACTGTTTTCTCTATGCAACTATTGAGAAAATCATTATACTCATCTTTGCCTTTTTGAGATGCCTTAAAGGCGGATAGGAATCTATCTTCAATGACCGGAGGTAGGATGATATTCCCCTTCTCACTGTAGATAGAAAGAGAAAGACCTATCAGGTTTGACAGATGGGTTAGGACAGAAGATAGGTTATTGATATCAACAATCTCAAGCATTCTTTTGATTTCTATTACTTCAGAGTTTATCAATCTCTTCACTCTTCTTGGGTTTTTTATAATATCCTTCATTACCGTAAAGGTAATAATACGGGTAAAGGTTCTTCGCAAGGTCTTTTGGAACGGCATTGAATAGGACGCCGAGGATATTACTGCCCTTTATCAGGGAAAGGGCATGCGATGCAGTTTTTGGGGTGGTGCGGGCAGCCTGGACTACAAGAAGAACCCCATCCATGTAACCGCTTAGTGGAAGGGAGTCTGCTGCTACAAGTATGGGTGCAGAATCAAAGATGATATATCTATCCTTATATTGGTGTTTCAGATCATGCACGAGCCTTCTCATCCTCTCAGAGGATAAAAGTTCTGCTGTATTTTCAGAAGAGCTACCTGCCGGCAAAAAGACAAGCTTTCCAATACCTGTTTTGATCAGTACATCTGAAAGAGTCACCTTACCCATAAGATAGTCGCTAAGGCCATATTCTGGTTCGATACCAAGATATTTATGCACTGACGGTTGCTTTAAATCAGCATCCACAAGAAGCACCGTATAGTCAACCTCATTTGCGATGGCAACAGCGAGGTTTATTGCTGTGATCGTTTTTCCTTCACCTATGTCCGAGCTTGTGACCATAATTGTATTGAGAAAATCTTTAGCTGTAGCCTTGAGAATCCTTGCGCGCAATTTTTTGTATTGTTCAGCAATAGAGGAACAGGGATCTTTTATGCAGACTACGTGCCAATCAACTTTTTCTGGATCTACTAAACCCTCTCCAATTTCAAACCCTGTACAGACAATATTACGCTCAGGAGCAAGTTTTTCTTCTGCGGTAGCCTCTTTTATCGACTCCCTCATTTCTAAAGCCTTCTCTAATGCCTTTTCTATCCTACTCATTGTTCCTCCACAGAAGAGTTACGGGTTCCGAGTTACGGGTTTCGGGTTCCATGTGACGAGTTATTCTTTTTAACCCGCATCTCGTAACACGTAACAATTCAGTCTTAAATCGTAAACTTTTTAATAAAACTGTTGGCATATCTTTAAAAACTAATAATCTTGATTCCCATATATTTGGATATAAATTCCTCTATAAATACCAGACCTATGATGAAAAGGTAGGCACCTGCAGCCGTAAAAATCTTTCGGTCGAATTTTTTTGCAGAGAGTTCGTCAGCCTCTGTAATTATCTTCGGAATCGTAGCAAGTACAGGAAGTTTGAGGCTTGTCTCAATAGAATCCTCATCCTTGAACGAGTGATCAAAATACTCAAGCCCGAAAACCGCACCTATCCCTGAGGCTATACCAAGGAATATTCCCAGAAGTATCATCTTGACCCTGTCCGGTTTAACAGGGGATAAAGGAAAATTGGCAGGGTCCACTATCCTAAAGGTTTCGCCTTTGTCTTTTATCTCAATTTCTTTCGAAACTCTTGCATTTTCAAGCTTCTGCAATAGTTGATCATATATCTGCTGATACACGTTCCTGTCTCTCTGAAGTTTCGTCCATTCTTCCTGCTCTTTAGGCATACGTCCGAATATTCTCTGAGTCTCCTGGTGCTGTCTTGAAAGCTCTGTTGATCTACCTCTCAAAGATTCGATCTCAGCCTCTGTCTTTGCTAACTCCTCTTTCAACTGTTGATAAATAGGGTTTAAGGCAGAAGTCTCAGAACCTCCCTCTGTACGCAAATCTTTAGCTTGAGCTATCTGTTTCTTTAATTCCTCTATTTCAGCTCTTACCTTTATTACCTCGGGATAATTTTCTGTATATTTTGTTGTCAAAAGCATAAGTTGATTGTTCAAGTAGCTTAACCTTGCCTGAGGGGAACCCTCTCTCGTAACAAAAGCGACAGTGAGCTCCTTTTCACCAGATAGCTGCTTCTGGAGGTTTTCCTTTTTTCTCATGAGCTCTTTCATTTTTATATTAGTTTCTATCTTAGAACTCTGGAGACCCTCTAACCTCGTCATGAGCGTAGTTTCACTCTGAGGAACGAGGTTAGGATTTCTCTCTCTGAATTCCCTAATTGCTTTGTCAGATTCCTCGAGTTTGTTCTTATATTCCAGAACCTGGTTCTGGATAAACTCATATGCTTCAGAGGCATCCGTTCTTCTGGATTTCATGTGCTCATCTATATACACATTTGTAATGGTATCAACCATTTGGGTTACTGTCTTCGGGTCCCCTCCACTGTAAGAAATATTAAACAAGGTTGGTCTCTCGCTTCTTCCTGTCACATCCAGGTTTTTAACATCTATTGTTTTCTTTATGTTCTCTATAAGGACATCGTATTGCTCAGGGTTTTTTGCATGAGCATCCATGCCGAGTTTCTTTACTGTCTTCTCTATGATGTGCCTACTCGTAATCTCATTCTTGAGGTTTCGAATCCTATCTTCGTTTCCCGAGACCCCAACCCCTTGTATCAGAGGTTTGAGCACTGAGTCCATCTCAATGGATATAGTCGTACTTGCCTCATATGTCTTGGGCAAAAGAAAACTACCCCAGGTAAATAAGGAAAGCACTGCGAGCCCAACTGAAAGGGCTACATATTTTCTCCTTACTATTGTTGACAAATAACGTTTTATATCAAAGGTCTGCTCATTCTGTTGCATAAAAGTCTCCTAAAAGACCCCTGTCTTAGTCAACAACTACCCGGTCTCCTGGCCTCAAAGGCAAGTCTTTGTTCGCATCACCCTTTTTTAATACATCTTTTAATCTAACTTCTATATTCCTTACCTTTTCTCCTTCCTTTCTGACAATAACCACATCATTCGGGTTTGCAAATTCTGTAAATCCACCCGCACTTAATATCGCGTCGAGGACGGTCATACCTTCTCTGTATTGAACAACAATCGGCGTTCTGACTTTACCTACAACCATGATGCGTTTTTCGAAATTGTCAGGGATAAAGATTACATCATTTGGTCTAAGCTGAATATCCTGTGATGCATCACCCTTGATTATGAGCTTATAAAGGTCAGTACCGAGCTTTTGACCATCTCTGAGGACGAAAGAATTATTCAGGTCAGCGTTCTGGAGAGATCCGAGTTGTGCAAGTAACTGTAAAAGCGTAGTATTTCTTTTCAAGGTGATCGCCCCTGTAGTTGTTACACCTATTGTTGCTGTCCCTGATACTCCTCCTCCAAGCACAAAGACCTTGAAGCTGTTCACGGCAATTACTATTACACTTACTGTTGGTGCTTTAACGTATTTCGTAAGTTCTTTTTCGAGTACGGCCTTTAGCTCCTGTGGTGTAAGTCCTGCTGCCCTGACATCTCCTATTGGTGGCATAGAAATCATGCCATCTGGTCTTACAGGGACCTGAATAGTCAATTCAGGGCTCCCCCAGACAGATATCTGAAGAACATCCTCATCTCCAATTACATAGCCCTCATCGGCTTTGGCCGTTGATAAAGGGACTAAAAAAATTAAGAGAACCATTAAGAATGAATGTATACCTTTTTTCATTTTTTCCTCCTATCTTGCCCCTTTCCCAAAGAGCATTACTCTGATCGTCTCCATAATTATCATAACATCGAGAGAGAACGATATGTGTTTTATGTAATAGAGGTCATAGCGCAGTTTCTCAATAGCATCTTCTACAGAGGAGCCATAAGGGTAACATATCTGGGCCCAGCCGGTTATACCAGGCTTTACAAAGTGCCTTTCTGAATAGTAAGGGATTAAATTCTTTAGCTCTGCAACAAACTCTGGCCGTTCGGGTCTTGGTCCAATAATGCTCATATCTCCCCTGAGGACGTTGTAAAATTGGGGAATCTCATCAAGACGCATGATTCTTAAAATTTTTCCAACTCTTGTAACTCTGGAGTCGTTTTCTTGTGCCCAGACGGCACCCATCTCGTTTTCGGCATCGCGGTGCATTGTTCTAAATTTATAAAGGGTAAAATTCTTTTCCCCTTCCCCGAGACGTAACTGTTTAAAAAAAACAGGCCCGGAAGAATCAATTTTGATAAGCAATGCAATTATAGGGAATAAAGGTAAAAAAATCATTAAACCGATGGATGCGATAAAAATATCGAGCATCCCTTTGCCGAAACGTTTGAGAGGGGTCATCTTGAAGCCGTCAGAAAAAATGAACCAGCTCGGTGTTATCTCATCTATGAGCAACTTACCCGTCACTTCTTCATAGAAAGAGGGTGCATCAATAACCTCTACGCCGCAGAATTTACACTTAAGGAGTCCATCCAATGGGACAACTCCTCTGCGCTCGGACAATGATACAACAATTTTATGTGCCTTCTTGTTTCTCACCATATCCAACAGCTCATTACCATTACCATCCAGTAAAATTGATTCTGATGATACACACACTGGCTCACTTGGTAGATTGATGTAGCCTGCAAGGAAATAATGATTGTTTGATGACTTAACAACTTTTCCAATCTTTTGTGCCAACGGGCCCGTACCGAGGATGATGACCCTGCTGGCAAAACTACGGGGCTTTAGAGCTCTGTAACTAACATGCCATAGGAATTGAAGCAAACCGAAAGAAAAAAGTGCGATTAAGAGTAGGCCTCTTCCGAGCTTGATTAAGGGAATTATATAATAAAGTGAAGAGAGAAAAAAGAAAGATATTAAAATTCCTATAGATATCTTGAAAATAATCTCTTTTCTCCCGCTAATTTTTTCTTGATTGTACATCTCGAGAAAAAGAGATGAAAATATCAGAACAAGTCCGAAAATTAAAAATTTAGCTTCCAGATTGAATATTCCTTCTGTTCCTTGTAATGAGTTCAACCTCACGAAGAAAGCCAAATCTAAAGCAAGGATGGAGAGGATAAAATCTCCTAGTGGCAATGCAATGAATCTTTTCATTTTTAGGACTTAAATTAGGCTAAGGTTCTTACTATTTTTAGATTAAAATTCCTATAGAATATTAAAACCGTTCGTATCAGATAAGTCACTATTGACTATCTGTTTAACCAAGGATCTAAACTCTTTATAATCGAGAGGCTTTACCATGCAGTATGAGTTGTTAAAGCCTTCTAGGAGATTGATAACGGCTCTGTTAATATGGTCAGTCAATATGATGGTGGGGAGGTTCATTTTTTTAATATCTCCAAACAAAAAATAACCAAAGGGATAGCTTGTTATTATCAGTCCAAATTCCTTATTATCAAACTTCGGCAACAGGCCATCAGCGTCTTTGAATATCTCTGTCTCGAATCCCTCGTTTTCAAGAATAGCTGAGCAGATGCGCGAAAACCGTCTTTCATCAATGATTAATATCTTTTTCATGATAAACCTCTCTACATAAGCTTATCAGAGAGAGAAACCCGACTCATCAAACAATGCTCCGCCTTCTCAGTTACATTCGCAACCGAGAAGGTAATATTTTTACTAATGTACATCGTTTAAAAAACAGGGGTAGTGTATAGAAAAAGGGTACTTCTATACGTGATTACCGTAATTAATTTTTTCATAAACTCAATTACTATACGCTCCCTTTATCTGCCAAGCGCTAAACGCTACCTAAGCTTCAGATAGTTTCTATATCATCAGCGTAAATCTTTACACCCACACTTCTGCCGAGAAGCTTTATATTAACCAGAAATATGTATTGTTCTTCCTTCTTCTGTAGAATACCCTCCGCACCTTGAAAAAGTCCTCTCTTCACCCTAATCCATGTCCCCTCTTTGAGATGAGGATAGATATCAAGTTCTTCTCCACTTTCGATTAAAAGTCTCAAGGAATGTATCTCTTCGGGCAGTACCGGTGTTGGGTGACCTAATTCAACAGAAATAAAGGTTACTGCTCCCTTTGTCTTGAGCACATCTAAGAATCTTTCTGGATTCGGGGAGAGGTGGGTAAAAAGATAGCCGGGAAAAAGCGGAAAATCCACAAGCTTTTTTCTGTCCTTCCACTGTCTCCACTTTTTTACAGCGGGCAGAAAAGTCTCAATCCCCTTCTTCTGCAATTCATTATTAGTAAAAAACTCGTGTCTTGATTTAACGTATAAAGCAAACCATTCCATCAGCTATTTATTATAGCAACGATTATACCAAGTCTTAAAATATTACCTTAAATCAAATATTATATTATAATCGCGAAAAAAACCAATAATATGGCGGGACTTTAAATTATTCATTTGTTAGTATTTGTCTTACAAAATTACCAAAATGCAAAAATTCTATAATAATTTATATTAAAATTTGATAAATATATTCTTAGGAAGAATTTTGGGGGAAATTTATGTATCCTATGGAAACAATAGTTTCTCAATATTTGTATCTATTGGAAACAATCTTTTACAGGAGCCGGGATTCCCTGAGTCTTTTATAAAACGCCTTTCTTGATATTCCGAGCGTCTTAGCAGCCTTTGACTTATTACCTTTACACTCTCGAAGGGTATCCTTGATTGCCTGGATTTCTAAATCCTTTAAAGTCTTCTTCGAAAGGGTCTCATTTTGTTCTTGCTGGGATAGAAATTCCTCAGGTAATTCTTTTATTGTAATCATGCGCCCCTTTGCCAGAACAACAGCCCTCTCAATAACATTTTTAAGTTGCCTTATATTTCCAGGCCAGTGATAACTCTGCAATATCTTCATCACTTCGTCTGATACAGTAAGCGCTTTCCCTTCCCTTATACAGAATTCCTTAATAAATTCTGCTACGAGAAGAGGAATGTCAGGTGCCCTTTCTCTCAGAGGTGGCAAATTTAACTGTATCACGTTGATTCTGTAAAAGAGATCTTCTCTGAAATTATTAGACTCAACTAGCTTTTTGAGGTCACGATTGGTAGAGGATATAAGACGGAAAGTTACCTTTATCTTTTTGTTGCTTCCAAGTCGTTCTATCTCATTTTCCTGAAGAACACGCAGAATTTTCGCCTGAAGCCCGAGTTCAAGTTCGCCTATCTCATCAAAGAAGAGAGTACCATTAGAGGCTTCTTCAATCTTTCCGATCCTCCTTGCGACTGCACCAGTAAACGCCCCTTTTTCAAAACCAAAAAGTTCTGACTCCATGAGTTCTCTCGGAATAGCAGCACAGTTCACTGCGATAAAAGGTTTGTCTTTTCTTGCACTGCTATAATGGAGGGACTTAGCAATTAATTCCTTTCCAGTGCCTGTTTCACCATAAACGAGTACACTACTTGCTGAATCCTTTACCGCCTCAACAGCATCAAATATTTTGAGCATTTGGGGAGTATTACCAATAATACGGATATGGTTTTCTTCACCCGAAAGTCTCTGTTTTAGGATTTCTATCTCCTTTTTTAAGGAGCGTTGCTGTATTGCCTTTGCAACAATGCTCTTGAGTTGTAAATAGTCGGGGGGTTTAATAAAATAATAAAAAGCACCGTGCGTCATTGCATTTACAGCAGATTCGACCGTCCCATAAGCTGTAAGAAAGATGACAGGAATATCAGGATAATTTTCAATAATATATTCGAATAATTGCATTCCATCCTTTCCTGGCATTTTGAGATCCGTGACAACGACATCTATATCTTTCTTTGAGATTATTTTGATAGCTTTTTCCCCATTTGAAGATTCAACGACATAATAACCCGCATCTGTAAGTATCGCTGATAAGACCTTTGTAGCATTTGGCTCATCATCAACGATTAAAACTTTTCCGTTGTTATTCGTATCAGCCATTTTTATTTATGGGAACATACAGCTTTGCCGTTGTGCCCAATCCTCTTTGACTTTTTATCTTAAAATGCCCTCCAAAGGATCGTAGGATTTCCCGGGTAATAAATAACCCTAACCCTTTTCCTTTGACGTTAGAGGATACAATCATCTCATCACTCCTGCCTCCAGCTATTCCAGTGCCAGTATCTGAAACCTCAATTAAAGCAAATTCGATACCAGAACGAAATTCAGATTTTGTCTTTACCATAAGCCTCCCTCCTGAAGGCATAGCCTCTATGGCATTGTTGAGAACATTCAGAATTGCATGTTCGAGGTGGAAAGAATTTATCGTTACGGGATAGGTGTTACCGTATTCAAAAACGGTCTCAATATTAAGAGATTGTGCTTGCAGGGATGTTAAAATTTCGATCTTTTTCAGGAGTAAATTTATGTCTGTTTCAGATAAACCTTTCTCTGAAATAGAAGTACTGAGAAATTTAGCGATAAAGTTGTCGAGCCTTGAGATCTCTTCTTCTATTATGTTTGTAAACTCAATGAGTTTCTTCTCATTGGCATATTTTTCTCTGAGATACACCACAGCCCCCTTTATTGCATTGAGGGGATTTCTCACACCGTGGGCAAAGGTTGCCGCAATTTTACCAATATCGAGCAATCTTTGTGATTGTTTAAGTGTCTTCCAAACAGTACAGCTTGGAAGTGCACTGATGACGACATTTGCCCCGCTGATCTTGCCCGTTGTATCTTTCAGAGGGGTAACGCGGATAGTTCCTTTCATTTCTCCGCAGAAGCAGGTAACATGATACTCGTTCAGTATAACTGGTTTGCCATGCTTTAATGCCTGTAAAACTGCATCTTTGTTGCCTTTATGTATCCTTGGAATGATCTCATAATATGGTATCCCTTGAACTTCAGTAAGGGATTTCCCATAAATTTTTTCTAATTCCCCATTCCAGGAGTTAATTCTCAGCTCTTTATCTACACTGAAGGAAAAGCGAACTTTATTCGAACTCTGCGAAGACATATTAGTTTCTCTTAGAAAAGGCAATGTTTTTATATTTTTTATAGTTTATAATAATTATTACTAATAAGTCAACCGAACTTAATAAGAACTGCAGCGGGAATTGGTTAGTTGTCTTGGTTAATTTACTAAAAATATCACATTGGAATACTTTTTGCAACAACAAATGATAAGCTTTGGTGGAATACCATGGGAGAGAAGGTAAATCTGATAACAGAATCTTGGGACAGAAGCAGTTCAGAGGAAAGAGAGGAGTTCCTGAAGGAACTCCACAAACGGTACGGGTTTGAAAGAATCTGTTTGGCCTTATCCATCGTAACAAATTGTGAACTAAGGGACAGATTCTGTTGTAAGGAAACCGAGCGGATATATTGATTGTTGTCATTAAGTGCTCGGTTCCTGACGTAACCATTTTTACCCTCCTTTGAGCTCATATTCAGGCTTTTGAACCCCTCAAGGAGGTTCTCGCCATACTCAAAACAATGTTAATTTTAGGGAAAGGGTTTGTCAATCGAGAAAAGGTTTGAATTATTTAAAACTAAAGTTTAAATTTCTTTGGAGAAAGGATTAGCCAACAGAAAACGGGTCCAGTCTTTTATAATGTGGACTAATTTAATCTCCGGAGGCCAGCCAGGGCTCCATCAGAAAGCTTTTTTACCCACATGACCTTTGCCACTATAGGGGGGTCTCCGATGATGAGATTTAAGACAGCCCCTACCTTTATGGGTGGCCTACCAGATATCTTTATGCCCACTCCCTTTTCAGAGAGGTCAAAGGTATGTGCTTCAAAATCCCGATTCTGATAAGAAAGGACAAGGGGAATTGCCTTTTCTGTTCGGGATTCCTGCCTCCTATCGGGGCCGTATTTTCCGCTGAAGATAAATCCACAGTGGTTACATGAGTAAAAAGACTCTACATCAGCGGTATATGAAATCTTATGGCACTTCGGACAGGGAATCCGCAACATTATTTGTACCTCCTCTCTTGTCTATCGATTGAGTCTGTACATTTACCTACTTTTAAACCCTTGAATGACTCCAATCGGGCCACAGTTTATAGACATAGATAGCCAGCTGGAGTCTATCTGAGACACCAACCTTTTTATAAATCCGATTACAATGGGACTTTACCGTCTGCTCACTGACATGAAGCTTTTGCGCAATTTCCTTGTTCCTGTATCCCTGGCAAATGAGATAGACTATCCCCTTTTCAGCTTCCGTAAGCTTGACCTCTTTTTTTGAAAAGCTCTCGTAAGAAAGAATGTTCCTCATTGTTTTGCGATCTAACCACAGTTCGCCTGAAGAAATTGCCTTCATTGCTTTCTTGAGAAGATATGAATCAGCACCAGGGGGTAGAATACCAGCCACTCCCTTCGAGACTAAGTCAGCTATTCTCCTATCCGATGCAGAATAAAGTGTCTTATTGCCTATAATAAGGATTTTTACCTGGGTGTCATTCGCAAGATCTTCTGGAAGGTCACGAAAAATATGAAAGTCAAGGAGGGCAACATCAGGTTTGATCTTTAGTATCTCCTTAAAGTCCGTTACTTCATTGAATATTCCAATAACATCTATCTCTCTCTCATCTTCGAGAAGCCTCTTAATGCCCTCTCCAAAAAGGTAGCTATAACAACCTATGGCAACTTTTATTGGCATAATAAGTTCCCAAGATAAAACACTCTGCGGATGTATTTAAACCGATATGGTAGTCTTTGTCAAGAAATTGCATAAGCAATTCTCCTTACGTAAGGAAGGAAAAGTTAATATTTACCCAAACGTTGCATTAACAAGAAGGCAGACATGCTGAAAAACCCATGCAAATCGACAAGATTTTATTCTAATACACGTGACCGTAGATTTCACCTTTTGTGTATTCCTGAAAGGGCTGGCAGACCACATGGGAGGGCTTTAAGGTGTCGATGGCAGGGCTTTTTCAACACATCTGCCTCCTCAAACGA
>JBGQMP010000004.1:0-15922 GCA_041500685.1 Thermodesulfovibrionia bacterium
AATGAATTCAATATCAATAATTTTGGATTATAACTATTTTTATAAGGAGAGAGAATGAAGTTTTTTGAAAGACTGAAAGAGGGTCTCACAAAGACGAGAAATGGATTCATAGAAAAGGTTGAGTCTCTCTTTACAGGTCGGGAGATCGACGAGGAAACCCTGGAAGAACTCGAGGAAATCCTGATCACTGCTGATGTGGGGACAAAAGCTGTAGGAGAGATTATGGCTTCAATCAGGGAAAAGACGAAGAGAGGCGAGGTAAAAGATGCTGTCTCTCTGAAAGAATTCCTGAAGAAAGAGATGGTGTCTATCCTCGGCCAACCTCATCCCCTCATTGTTTTTGGAGATCGGCCTTTTGTGATCCTCGGTGTTGGTGTCAACGGAGTGGGTAAAACAACAACCATCGGAAAACTCGCAAGCAGGTTCCACTCTCAAGGACTCTCTGTTTTGCTTGCAGCAGGAGACACATTCAGGGCCGCCGGGATTGAGCAACTCGAAATATGGGCAGACAGGGCTCAGGCCCAGTTTGTTAAACACAAGAGTGGCTCAGACCCGGCTGCAGTTGCCTTTGATGCGATCGAGGCAGCAAAGCACAGAGGGGTAGACGTTGTTATCATAGACACTGCTGGCAGATTGCACACTAAAAGCCCTCTCATGGAAGAACTAAAAAAGGTAAAGAGGGTCATCGAAAAGGCAATGCCCGTGGCACCTCAGGAAATTCTTCTTGTCGTTGATGCAACAACAGGTCAGAATGCCCTGAGACAGGCGGATATGTTCAATCAGGTAATAGGAGTAACTGGAATTGCCCTTACGAAGCTCGATGGTACAGCAAAAGGCGGCATTGTATTTGCGATAAAAAAGGACTTCGGGATACCCGTAAGGCTTATAGGAATTGGCGAAGGTTTAGATGACCTGAGGGATTTCAATCCTGAGGAATTTGTAGAGGCACTGTTTTCATAAATTCGATCCATATCGGAAGTGCTGCCCTCGCACCAGTCTCCCCCGGTCCAATTGGTGTATGGTCATCCCTGCCAACCCAGACACCTACGGCAAGATTGTCATCGAAACCAATGAACCAGGCATCTGTGTAATCATTTGTTGTGCCAGTCTTACCATAAACAGGCCTCCCGATCTCTCTTGCCTTTCGTGCTGTACCCTCTTGAATAACTGCATCAAGGGCTATCCTCATCTCCTCAATAGCATTTGTATTGATTATCTCTTCTGTTTTAGGTCTCGTTTCCTCGATGACTACTCCATCCCTGTTTAATATCTTCTCATATGTAAGGGGTTCAATATTCCTTCCTGTAGCAAAGGTTGAGTATGCTGAAACCAGTTCCATAAGCGTAACGTCTGAGGCACCGAGTGCTGTTGGAAGATAAGGCTGGAGATCGCCCTTGATGCCGAGCTTTCGAGCAGTCTCAATGACATTTCCAATACCGACCCTGACAGCAAGCCTGACAGTGGCAGCATTTAAAGATTTCGCAAGCGCTCTTTTCAGGGTAACCAATCCGTAGTATTTTCCACCATAGTTCTTGGGAGACCAGACCTTACCTCGTTGTGCACCTTTAAAAGATATCGGAGAATCAACAATCTTATCTTGTGAAAGCATTCCATTCTCAAAGGCTGTCAGATAAACAAAGGGCTTAAATGCTGAGCCTGGCTGTCTTTTTGCCTGTGTTGTCCTGTTATACTGGTTTTTCCAGAAATTAAGCCCACCTACCATTGCCTTGATGTGTCCTGTTTGAAGCTCTATTGCGATGAGGGATGCCTGAATTCCAGGTTCTACTCTCTGCTCGATGGCTCCTGCCCATTTTCTTACCGCCTCTTCTGCTATTTTCTGCATCCTGTAATCCAGGGTCGAGTATATCTTATACCCCGCAGTATATATCTCAGGACCATATTTTTGTTCAAGCTTCTGGCGCATAACCTCAATGAAATATGGTGCTTCGTATCTCCTCATATGCGGTGTTTTAGGTAAAGGTTCAGCCATGGACTTTTCAAACTCCTTCTCAGTAATAAACTTATGGTTGAGCATTTTCTTCAGTACAACAGAACGCCTTTCTCTTGCCCCTTCCGGGTTTTTGAAGGGGGAGAAAAAAGAAGGTGCTTTCGGAAGAGAAGCAAGGAGTGCTGCCTCTCCGATAGTAAGTTCGTTGACAGATTTTCCGAAATATGTCTGTGAGGCCGCTTCTATGCCGTATGCCCTTGTTCCAAAGTATGCCTGATTTAAATAAAGGCCGAGGATTTCATCCTTTGTATACTGTTTCTCTATCAGGATAGAAAGGGCTGCCTCCTTTAATTTCCTCTTTACAGACCTTTCTGGTTTTAAAAAAAGCATTCTCGCAAGCTGCTGTGTAATGGTGCTTCCTCCTTCAACAATGCCTCCCGCCCTGATGTCACTCCACAGGGCCCTTATTATTCCAATGAGATCAACACCGGGATGGTAGTAAAACCTGATGTCTTCGACAGAGATAAGGGCTTTTTTTACATGTTCAGGTATCTGATAATATGGTACAAATGTTCTCCGTTCGATATAGAGTTCTGCAATGACCTTCTCATCACTCGAAAAAACCCTGGATGATTCTACAGGAGTATATTCCTCAAGGCGCTTTATTTTTGGAAGGTCAGAGATAACCCAGTATGTGAAGCTCCCGAGAATACCTATAAGAGCAGACAGGATCATAAGGAGTATCATGATTCTTTTGGACGGTGACTTTTTCTTAGCTTCCTCTAAATTATTCTCAAGTCTTGTCATTGATTAATTATACATCAGCGGGTTCAAGGATTCGAGGATTCGGGGATTTGAGGATGCGGGGGGTTGGTGAATCGAGGAAGTGATAAAAATAGTAACCTAAAGGTTGCGGCTACAAAATAGCCCAATTTAGGCTATAATAATTGCCAACACAATCTGTCACGAATGCCATGGAGGAGAGATGCTGATTAAAGGCAGGGTATGGAGATTTGGTGATGATGTAGATACAGATGTCATTATACCTGCGAGATATCTTAATACCTCTGATCCCAAAGAGCTTGCCCTGCATGTGATGGAAGGTATCGACAGGGATTTCTCCCAGAAGGTGAAGGCAGGTGATATTCTTGTTGCTGGTAAGAACTTCGGTTGCGGTTCATCAAGGGAGCATGCCCCAATTGCGGTAAAGGCAGCAGGAATTCAGGCTGTCCTTGCAAAAAGTTTTGCAAGGATCTTCTACCGTAATGCCTTTAATATAGGTCTGCCAATTTTCGAGTCTCTTGAAGCATCTGAAAAGATTCATGAGGCTGATGAGATAGAGATTGATGCTGACAAGGGGATAATAAAGAATATGACAAAACAGGAAGAATATAAAGTTAATCCCATCCCACAATTTATGCAGGAGTTGATTGGGGCTGGAGGATTAGTGGAATGGACGAAGAAAAAGTTAAGAGTTGAAAGCTAAAAGTTGAAAGTTATAAAACAGGAAAATAATTTATGAAATCTTACAACATAGCCGTTATCCCAGGGGATGGAACAGGGCCTGAGGTAATCAGGGAAGGTATCAAGGCATTAGACGCCCTTTCTCAGAAGTCCGGGTTTAAACTCACCTTCAATTCCTATGATTTCGGTGGCAAGCGCTACCTGAGGACTGGTGAAACCCTGCCTGACAGTGCAATAGAAGAGCTAAAAAAATACGATGCGATCTATCTCGGAGCGATAGGACATCCTGATGTAAAGCCAGGGACCCTCGAAAGGGGAATCCTTTTGAATTTGAGATTCGAGCTCGACCTTTATATTAACTTGCGGCCTGTCAAGCTCTATCCCGGAGTTGACTGTCCTTTGAAAAATAAGGGGCCTGAAGATATTGATTTTGTTGTCGTGAGAGAAAATACAGAAGGACTTTATACAGGGGCAGGTGGATTCCTGAAGAAAGGTACTCTCGACGAGGTTGCTATACAGGAGTCTATCAATACAAGGAAGGGCGTTGAGAGATGTGTCCGCTTCGCCTTTGAATACTGCAAGAAGAGAAATAAGATGAAGAAGCTTACACTCTGCGGTAAAACAAATGTCCTCACTTTTGCCTTTGACCTGTGGGAGAGGACATTTTACGAAGTGGCTAAGGAATATCCAGGCATAAACGTTGATTATGCACATATTGATGCTATAACCATGTGGTTTGTGAAAAATCCCGAGTGGTTTGATGTGATCGTTACTGACAACATGTTCGGCGATATCATCACAGACTTAGGAGCAATGATACAGGGCGGCATGGGTATAGCTGCGGGAGGAAACATAAATCCTCACGGAGTTTCGATGTTTGAACCCATCGGAGGTTCTGCCCCAAAATACACGGGGAAGAATCTCATTAATCCCCTCGCTGCAATCTGCGCAGGGGGAATGATGCTTGAACATATCGGTGAAGAAAAATCAGCGCAGCTCCTCGAGAAGGCGGTTATAGAGATTACGGGTAAGTATCTCAAAAGCCTCGCTGCCGGCCAGATGGGTTATAGTACAACCGAGGTCGGTGACCTCGTTGCAAGGTTTGTGAGTTAGCTTCGCTTTAATTGACAAAAGAACGAATCATTTGATATAAAAAGATTTTATTCCTGGGTAGCTCAGCCGGCAGAGCGGGTGGCTGTTAACCACTTGGTCGGGGGTTCGAATCCCTCCCCAGGAGCCAAAAATCATCATGTTTATCCAGTAATCAGGAATGTTTTCCTGAACCGGTATTACACATACGATTATATATTAACCCAAATTACGAAAGGGTCATTATAAACCTTGTAGCCGCAGGCTTTAGCCTGCGTATAAACGGTAAAAATAAGTGAAATACAAACTATATAAACCCACGCAACCTGAAGGTTGCGGCTATGCCCTTTCATAATTCGGGATTAATTCATTACAGACACATGTCAGGATATTTTGATGCGGGTTTCTCCCGTAAATTTGTTTCAAAAAATCTTAATGCTTCTGTTTGATTTTTAAAATGTTTTTCGTTATTATCACCTAATGGAAACGAAGAAACTCCTTGATGAATCAAGCCTCTACATCATGAATACCTACAAGAGGTTTCCCGTCATCCTTAGAAAGGGACGGGGCATGAAGGTATGGGGTAGAGATGGCAAGGAATATCTCGATTTTGTCGGTGGGGTTGCAGTAAATATCCTCGGCCATTGTCACCCAAGAGTGGTTGTCGCAATACAGAAGCAGGCACAGAGGCTCTTGCACGTCTCTAATTATTACCATATAGGACCTCAGATAAGACTGGCAAAGCTCCTCGTACAGCATACCTTTGCGGACAAGGTATTCTTCTGTAATTCTGGTGCTGAGGCAAATGAGGCAGCAATAAAGCTTGCCCGCAAATATGCAAAGGAGAATATTAGCCCTGAGCGTTTCGAAATAATCACGGCAGAGAATTCCTTTCATGGCAGGACACTCGCAACCCTTACTGCAACAGGACAGGAAAAATTGCAGAGGGGTTTCGAACCATTGGTGTCTGGGTTCAAGCATGTGCCTTTCAATGACATCGGGGCCTTGCACAAGACGATAACAAAAGATACATGCGCCATAATGTTGGAGCCCATACAGGGAGAAGGCGGTGTCAAGGTACCACACCCTGATTACCTGAAAGAGGTCAGAAAAATCTGCGATGAACACAATCTCCTCCTCATACTCGATGAGGTCCAGACAGGTATGGGAAGGACTGGCAAATTCTTTGCTTATGAGCATTTCGGCATTACTCCAGACATAATGACCATAGCAAAAGGCCTTGGTGGCGGTGTTCCCATCGGAGCAATGCTTTCAACTGATAAGGTTGCCTCGGCCTTTCAGCCCGGTACTCACGGATCAACCTTTGGTGGTAATCCCCTCGTATGTACTGCTGCGATAGCGACAATCGAGACACTTCTTGAAGACGGATTCATCCTTGATCAGTGTAACAGGATGAGCGAATATTTTAAGGAAAGGCTTGGGAATCTTAAGGAAAAATTTCCAGGCCTTATTGAAGATATCAGGGGTCTTGGACTTCTCCTCGGCATGGAACTTACAAGGGACTGTGAACCTATAGTAACGGCTTGTCTCGAAATGGGAGTGCTTATTAACTGTACCGCAGAAAACGTTCTGAGGTTCATACCCCCGTTAATCGTCCAGAAAAAGGATATTGACCAGCTTATGAATGTTCTTGAAAAAGTATTTGGAAGCTTAACATTATGAAAAAGGATTTTCTGAGATTAGAGGATTTATCTTCAGAGGAGATAGATCTCCTGCTTAAAAGGGCAATAGAACTGAAATCAGGCAAGGACGCAAATAAATGCCCCCTGATCGGAAGAAGTATAGGTCTTCTCTTCGAGAAGGCGTCGACAAGGACAAGGGTCTCCTTTGAAGTAGGTATATATCAGCTTGGAGCACAGGCTACTTATATGAATCCTCATGAGATACAGCTCGGCAGGGGGGAAACTATTCATGACACAGCAAAGGTTCTATCAAGATATTTAGATGCTATTGTCATCAGGACATTCAGTCAAGATACTTTAACTGAATTTGCATCCTGTTCTTCTGTCCCCGTAATTAACGGGCTGAGTGATTCACACCATCCCTGCCAGGCTCTTGCAGATTTGATGACTATTCTCGAAAAGAAAGGGAAACTCAAAAACATCCGCCTTGCTTATATCGGGGACGGTAACAATGTCGTAAATTCTCTGATAGAGGCTGCTTCAAGGATGGGAATATATCTTACGATTGCGTGCCCTAAAGGTTATGAACCTGATTCTCAAATCCTGAAAGAGGCAAAGGCCTCTGCGAAAAGTGAGATCAAGATAGTTCGAGAGCCGAAAGAGGCTGCTGATATGGCAGATGCTCTCTATACGGATGTCTGGGTAAGCATGGGACAGGAGAAAGAGGCAAGAGAGAAAAAGAAAAAGTTCAGGGGTTATCAGCTAAACAGCAAAATCCTATCCTACGCAAAGAAAGATGCGATAGTGCTTCACTGTCTTCCTGCTCGCAGGGGTGAGGAGATCACTGATGATGTAATGGACGGTACTCAAAGTGCTGTCTTTGACCAGGCAGAAAACAGACTCCATACCCAGAAGGCATTGCTGGAATTTCTCTTGACTCCCAGATAGAAGGCTGTTGCAGAATGGGCAAAATTAGTAAAAATGTCATGCTGAACTTGTTTCAGCATCTAATAAAATCAATGGGTTAGAAGACCCTGAAATAAATTCAGGGTGACAAAATAATATTTCTGCAACAGCCAGATAGAAGGGAATCGCCAAGAAAATAGAAACGCTCCATTTTACTAATCCAAATTTGGGTTATTCTCAATGAAGACACTCTCTTTCCCCAGCATTTTTTTATTATGTTGTTATTGCGTTCTTGCAGGTTGTACGATAGTCAGTGTCCCTTATAAAGTTACTAAGGGGGCTGTAAAAGGTTGCGTATGGGTAGTGAAGGGAACATATGAATTCACCGCTGGTACAACAAAACTCTTGTATAAAATTGGCGAGTTCACCTTTGAGGTAGTACGGGCTCCCTTAGACTGGCCGCTTCTGAACAAAGACATTGAGACAATAGATGGTTTACCACCTAAAGAGGCCATTCGTTTAGGTCGAGTCAAAAAATCTCCTTATACCATTAAGGGAAAGACCTATTATCCCATGTCTCTTGAGGAAGCTGAACATTACTGTGAAACCGGAATCGCATCCTGGTATGGCTATGAGACCTTACAGCAAAAAAGGGGTTATATGACCGCCAATGGTGAGGCATTTAATCCGAATGGGTTAACAGCTGCCCATAAATATTTGCCTCTCCCAACTCATGTTAAAGTCACAAATATCGATAACCACCGCTCAATCATTGTAAGGGTCAATGACCGGGGACCATTCCCAAGTGAGGAGAATCCGGAATCCGGCGGCAGAATTATTGATCTCAGTATGGGTGCTGCCAAAAGGCTTGGGTTTTATGAAAAAGGGACAGCAAAGGTTAAGGTTGAAGTAATTCAATTAAGAGAGGGCTAATTGTAATTTCACAATAAGGAATAAAACTTCACAGGCTGTTGAAAAAGTACTTCTCGTCACCCTGAATTCATTTCAGGGTGACGTAACTCCCTTTTTATGTCATGCTGAATTAAATTCAGCATGACATCTTAGAATAACTTATTAGCCCCAACAGCTGGACAAGAATGTCCAGCCTGACCCTGTCAGGGTTTCGTCTCTTCTTTATTCGTCCCTTCTTTACTCGCTTCTTCTTTAATTGAGACCAGCTCTACTTCAAAAATCAGGGTAGCATTTGGCCCTATATCATCCCCGGCCCCGCGTTCCCCGTAAGCAAGATTAAAGGGAATATAGAGTTGCCATTTTGAGCCAACCTTCATCAGTTGTAGGGCTTCACTCAAACCAGAAATAATACCTTTGACTGGAAAGGTTGCTGGTTGCCCACGAGTGGAAGAGCTGTCAAACTCGGTTCCATCAATAAGGGTACCACGGTAAAGGATGGTCACCGTATCGGTTGCCCTGGGTATCTTGCCATCACTTTCCTTGATTACCTTGTACTGTAACCCGCTGGGCAGGGTCATAACACCTTCCTTTTTCTTGTTCTCAGCAAGAAAAGCCTCCCCTTCTTTCTTGTTTTTCTCACCGAGTGCTTTCTGTTGTGCTATCTGTTTAGTCATCATTTCTTTCTGGAAGGTCTTCATGGTCTCATCAATTTCTTGCTCAGTCATTAATGCTTTTCCACCAGAAAGTGAATCCTTGATCCCTTGTATAAGGGCATCGGAATTAATGTCAACAGATTGTCTTTTTAAGTTGTTGCCAATATTGACACCTATGCTGTAACTGACCTTATCTTTCTGATCTTTCAGAACAAGGTCTTCCCCTGCATGAACCTGACTTGCCAAAAGCACAATAGCTAAAACTGCTATCCATCGTAGTTTCATATTCACTCCTTTTGTTGAGATAATTTTTGTTGCCTTTTTGTGCAATCTCTGTACAAAAACATATCTTTGTATGAACAAATTCAGCAATTATAAGCCTCACTGTGTAAAATTGTCAATTACAGGTTACAAGAGAGATATAACAGAAGAAATCAGATTTGATATAATAATTCATAAATGGAAAACATCCTGTCTGTGATTCCACTCGGTGGTGTTGAGGAGATCGGCCTCAACATGACAGTCTTTGAGTACGGCAATGACATTATTATCGTTGATGCAGGTTTGATGTTTCCCGAAGAGGATATGCTTGGGGTTGATTTTGTCATCCCTGATTTTTCCTATATCTTTGAGAACAGAGAAAAATTAAAAGGCATAATCCTTACCCATGGGCATGAGGACCATATAGGTGCCCTCCCCTTTTTACTCAAGGAAATCTCTGTTCCGGTTTATGGTACAGCCCTCACACTCGGTCTCGTCAGAAACAAACTCATAGAACATCATCTCGAAAAAACCGAACTCATCCCTGTTAAACCGAGGGATGTTATACATCTCGGTGTATTTTCTGTTGAGTTCATACGGGTGACACATAGTATCGTGGACGGAGTTGGACTCGGAATACAGACCCCTCTCGGACTGGTTGTACATACTGGCGATTTCAAACTCGACCCTACACCCGTTGATGGCCAATTAATGGACCTCCATAAATTTACAGAATATGGAGAAAGGGGGACCCTCCTCCTCCTCTCTGACAGCACAAATGCTGAAAAAGGTGGATTCACATTCTCTGAGAAAGAAGTGAGACGTGTATTCGAGGATATATTCTCGAATGCGCAAGGAAGAATTATCATCGCCACCTTTGCATCAAACATCCACAGGATTCAACAGGCGATTGATGTTGCAGTAAAGTACGGGAGAAGGGTAATAATCTCTGGCAAAAGCATCGTCGCAAATGCACAGATTGCCCTCGATCTCGGTTACCTCACAATCCCCAGGGATACATGGCTCAGGCTTGAAGACCTCAAATCACTCAAAGATCTTGAGGTTGTAATCATAACAACAGGTAGTCAGGGTGAACCGATGAGCGTGCTTTCGAGGATTGCAACAGATGAGCATAAAGATATCAAAATAAAGGAAGGGGATACGGTGATCATTTCAGCAAGAATGATCCCTGGCAATGAACGCTCCATAGGAAGGATCATAAACCACCTCTTCAGACGGGGAGCACACGTCTTCTACGAAAAGGTCTCCGAGGTCCACGTCTCTGGACATGCCTCAAAGGAAGAGCTCAAGCTTATGCTGAACATCATAAAACCAAAATACTTTATGCCCATCCATGGTGAATATAGACACCTTGCATATCATTCGATTCTCGCTAAGAAACTCAGCATACCAAAAGAGAATATCTTCATTCTCGAAGATGGCGAAATCCTCGAGATATCTGATCAAGGGGCAAGGAAAAACGGCAAGGTGAATTCAGGAAGGGTATTTATAGACGGAAAAGGCGTAGGGGATGTGAAGGAGATGGTCCTTCGAGACCGCATGAGACTCGCCCATGACGGAATCGTTCTGATCCTTTTATCAATCGAGAAGCTCACGGGAAATATTATCTCAGGCCCTGACATCATATCGAGAGGCTTCGTGTTTGAAGACGCCTCTCAGGAAGTAATGAATGACGTTAAAGAGCTCCTGACAAATACCATAAAAGGACTCGATAAAGAGATAATATCAGATTCCTCAGTGCTCCAGGCAAAGCTAAGAACCACCCTGAAGAAATACCTCAGGGACACCATGGAAAGAAGACCCATGATCATGCCGATCATATTTGAGGTTTAGAACTTGATTGCTGAGGCGATAATACTCGGGGTTATTCAGGGTCTTACTGAATTCTTCCCGGTGAGCAGCACGGCACACCTTATCGTATTACCCTGGTTCTTCGGATGGAAAGGAGATGTTAATACCCTCACCTTTGATGTTGCTCTTCATGCCGGAACACTGACTGCTCTGCTCTTCTGCTTCTGGAAAGACTGGTTAGAGCTTTTTTTAAAAAAACAGAAACTCCTGAGCATGATTATTTTTGCTTCGATACCCGCAGGTGTTGCCGGTCTCTTTCTGAACAACATAATAGAAAGAAGCCTCAGGGAACCCTTGTTAATCAGCGTGATGCTTGTTGCAGTAGGCTTTGTCATGTTAGCTGCTGAGAAAGCAAAGAAGTATAAAGATGTTGAGCAAGTAAATTATTTGGATGCCTTAACGATTGGTATTGCACAGGTAACCGCCCTTATTCCAGGAGTATCGCGCTCTGGCATCACGATATCAGCAGGTCTTTTTAAAGGTCTTAAAAGGGAGCCATCAGCACGATTTTCCTTCCTCATCTCAACCCCCATCATCGCAGGTGCAACCCTCCTCCATTTAAGAAAGCTCCTGACAAGCCAAGGTATCTACGACACTCATATCTTTGCTGTTGGGTTCATCACCTCTTCTATCACAGGGTTCTTTGCTCTTAAATTCCTCCTCACTTTTTTTAAGAAGTACCCCTTGAATATCTTCGTTTACTACAGGTTCATGCTGGCTGTTGTTATAATAGCGGGTATATGGTTGAGAGGATAAAAAGGATAAAAGAAGAGATTGTGGGTGTCCTTTCAGTCCTGGAAAGCATCTACCTCTCCATGTGTCTCGTCTCACATTCCCTAAAAGACACCGTTCTGTTTTTCAGATACACAGAACCTCCTGAACCAATACGAAATCTCGGCGGGACAGTTGGAGCATATATTTCAGGCTGGTTGATTGTCCTTTTGGGGTTTGCTGCTTTTCTTATCCCCCTTTTCATTATTGCATTTGGCATTAAACGGCTTCTTGGAAAAGAGGGGCATAAAATCTACCTCTTCGGGGGCATTCTGTTTATTCTCTCTTCTTCATTATTGTTATCGCTCCTTTCTTTTACCTTTCATATCAATATAGAAAAATACCCTGACGGTATCGGTGGCCTTATCGGTAAAGAGATAGCTTTTATGGCTAACTATTTCCTATCCCTTCCGGGAGCGTATATCTTTTCGCTCTCTGCATTTCTTTCTTCCATTATTCTCTTGAGCCCCGTATCTTTGACCTCCCTCGCTTTACAGAGGAGAAAAAAGGAAGTCGCAAGAGATCAGGCTTTTGAAGATATAAATTTAGAAGAAATGATAGAGGAAAAAATCTCGGAGAAGAAAGAAACAAGCCCACCTCAACCTGAGGCTATCAGACCAAGAAAGATTGGTGGCTATGAGCTTCCCTCTTTAGAGTTCCTGAATCTCTATGACTCTACTTCCAACAGGCCTTCAAAAGAGGAGCTCCTGGAAAATTCAATGCTGATCGAGAAAAAACTCCAGGATTTTGATGTTGAAGGTAAGATCACCCAGGTGCATCCAGGACCTATTGTCACAATGTTTGAGTTTGAGCCTGCACCAGGTGTCAAGATAAACAGGGTCGTCTCCCTCTCTGACGACCTAGCCCTTGCTCTTAAGGCACAGAGCGTCAGGGTTTCTCCGATTGCAGGCAAGGCTACCATTGGCATAGAGGTGCCAAACAGTCAGAGGGAAACTGTATTTTTACGGGAGATCCTCTCTGCAGAGAATTTTAAAAAGAGCAATTCAAAGCTAACCCTCGGCCTTGGTAAAGATATCTTTGGAAGATCTGTCATAGCAGATTTATCAAAGATGCCACACCTCCTTGTTGCAGGTGCGACAGGCTCGGGTAAAAGCGTATCAATAAATTCGATGGTTATAAGCATGCTCTATAAGGCAACACCGGCAGAGGTGAAGATGTTGATGATAGACCCAAAACTACTTGAACTCTCAGCATACGAAGAAATACCTCATCTCATCTCGCCCGTCATAACAAACCCGAAAGAGGCAGCAGAGGCATTGAAAAAGATCGTGATGGAGATGGAGCGGAGGTACAGGGTGCTTGCGGAAAGGGCTGCAAGGAGTATTGAAAATTACAACAATCAGGCAGGGATTCAAGAGCAAATGCCTTACATTGTTATTTTCATTGACGAGCTTGCTGACTTGATGTTCTCAGTAGCAAATGAGGTAGAGGACTCGATAGCCAGGCTTGCCCAGATGGGAAGGGCAGCAGGCATCCACCTCATTCTCGCAACACAAAGACCATCTGTTGACGTCATTACAGGAATAATAAAGGCAAACTTCCCGACACGTATCTCTTTCCAGGTGTCTTCAAAAGTAGATTCAAGGACGATTCTCGATTCCCATGGTGCAGAACAGCTCCTCGGAAAGGGTGATATGCTCCTCATGTTTCCAGGGGCAAGGATCATCCGAGTACATGGCGCCCTTATCACAGAAGAGGAGATAAGGGCTGTTACGGAATTTGTAAAGTCTCAGGGGAAGCCTGATTACACAATACTCGAGGAGATACGGGCAATCGAGAGGGATGAAGATGAGATGTCAGGAGAAAGGGATGAGCTTTATCTGAAGGCGGTTGAGTTCGGTGAGTCAATTGGAGAAGTATCCATATCATCTATCCAGAGGAGACTCAAGATAGGGTATAACAGGGCAGCAAAAATAATGGAATTGATGGAAGATGACGGCATTGTCGGACCACCAAAGGGTGCAGGAAAGCCGAGGGAATTTTTACGGAGAAGGAGATGAAGAGGGACGGATTGCCTTAAGCTCCTGTAACATTGAGGCCTCTGTGATACCTTCCTTTTTCATAACCCATCTTAGGTATGCCTTGCTTTTTTTTGCATATGTCTTTTTGATGGCTGCGCTTATGGCTTCTGAGACATTACGGAATATTCCTAACTTAACCTCTTCCTCTAACTTCTTGTATTCATCATCAGAAATTTGGGCTATAACTTTCGGCATTTTACACCTCCATTTGGTTGCTTTTTAAACTATAAATAAAGCAAGGATTAAATTACAACTGCCCCTTAAAAGCCTTATCCAGTCGGGATCGACTCGCAACGAGAATGCTCGGCATCAGGACATCAAGCTCTATTTGGGGTTTTAGTTTGAAGCTTTCCAATTTATCAATAGCGAAAATGTGCTCGTCCCTTTTATTCCTTATTATGTTATTTTCAAAGCTGGGGTTCCAACTCCCCGATATACTGTTTTACTAGCTCCACAACTATCTTGGCATCATCAGGTACTCTGCTGTATATAGTCCAGTATGTATCCCGCAAATAATAATCAAGCACGTCATCAATCTCTTCTCCGTCTTCTTCGATTTCCCTGACAACACTTTCAGCTATGCCTTTTATATACCATCTCTTGTAGTATTTCTTGCTGCTCATCACCTTGCCTCCTTTTATGTTATCTTGTTAACATATTAACACCTCTTTAACTATTTGTCAACATGTTATTTTGTTGACAGAGTTGTTTCTCCTAAGCTAATCTAACTTAAAAAAGGAGGTCAGACGGATGGGCAGAAAGAGTTCTTCTTCAACGGGCACTTCCCCGGCCAACAAGGTTTTCGGGGTCAGGATGGACCCTGAGCTGGTAAAGAAGCTGAAAATTCTGGCGGTCAAGAAGGATACGCAGGTATATAAACTCCTTGAGGAAGCGATTACTGACTACCTGAAAAAACACAAGGAGATATGACGGACTCAATATTTTGGTTCTAACTGCTGTTGTCACTTCCTTAAAATATTAATCACATACGGGGCAAATAAAGTACTCGAGATATGTTACCTATCCGTTCATGTCAGCAGAATCGAACTTGTAAGTTAAGTTTTATGAAATTCTTGTCATTCGCTTGATAAATGTAGCCAAAGTCATAACGCGTAGTACTTGCCTGCTCTAGTCTTGTGTTGTTTATTAGATAGACCTGGAACTCGTTCCTGTTGTAAATGTGATAACAAACCAAAGCCCCAGTTTCTTTTACGATGATTATACCGCCTGTTGCATCATATTGACCTGTCCACAGTGCTGCAGGTGTCATGCCGAGAGCGCTATCAGTTAAAAAGTTTTTGATTTTGTAATCGTAGAAAGGATGTCCGAGGCTTAAGTCAAAGTTTAAGGGATTCGCATTATTGAGTTCAGTTAAAAGGGCAATAAGATTGCTTATAGATGTCGTGTATTTGTAAAGCAAAAGATAACCTAGAATTTCGGGCAGGTCACTGTCAATTAATTGAAGATTCAATTTCAGGTTTTTTGAAGCAATGTCTCTGAATTTAATTCTTGCGCCAAGACGTGTCAAACGCGCCAAACGGTTTGAAATTTTTGGCTCAGTTGTAATCGCATTAATTGTCCTAATCATTTGAGGCGTTAAATTTACGCCTGTTATTTCGTAGATGAAATTTGTTGTCTGTCCAGGATTAAACAACGTTGACTTTTCTCCAAGCATTGATTTAATGCTGAACCCAAGTATCGGTTGTAAACCTGTATTAAGGTCGTGAACTACTACCCTGATATCTGCCTTATCTGTTTTAAGGGCTGTTAAAGAATTTACCTTGATACTGCGTAGGAAAATCTCTATGTCAGAAAATTGGAAACTTCTACCTCTTGCGGCTTTTAACTGGTTGAAAAGTTCTTTTGATTTCCGAACAAAGTCCGCAACAGGCATGGCAAGTAAAATATTGTTTGTATTGCCGTCAATAATTTTGATTTCCCTATTTAAAACATATTCTCTTTTAGAGGTTGTTTCTTCCCGTAAAATTTTGATGATCGGATAGTAAACATTCGGGATTGCGTTCAGATCGGCATCGGCAGCATCTAGTTTCCCATCTGCTAAAAGTTTTAGGAAAACATATATTTCACTCCATTCGCCTATTAAGTATTAAACTGATATTTTTCAAGAAAATTGCAAACCCAATAATCTTTTAAGTATTCTTTCAAAATTCTGAATTCGTTATTATTTAAAAATTTTGTGAGTTCTATTAAGTTATCAAAAACCCTGTAATGATAGCCTGGAGTTCCCCTGTTTTCACGGACACTAAGTTAAGTTAGGCTGCTATAGCCTCCAGCTCAAAGGAAACCGGTGAACGGTACCCCAGTGCTGAATGCCTCCTCTGACGATTATAAAACATTTCA
>JBGQMP010000005.1:0-14011 GCA_041500685.1 Thermodesulfovibrionia bacterium
AGTACGAGAGGACCGGGATGGACAGACCTCTGGTGTTCCGGTTGTCATGCCAGTGGCAATGCCGGGTAGCTATGTCTGGATGGGATAAACGCTGAAGGCATCTAAGCATGAAGCCCACCCCAAGATAAGGTCTCCCGTGGAGCAATCCACCTTAAGGTCTGTGGTAGACTACCACGTTGATAGGCTGGAGGTGTAAGTGCAGTAATGCATTTAGCTTACCAGTACTAATAGACCGTGCGACTTGACCCTTATTTTTTTCTGTTGTCAAAAAGAAAGAAGTAAAATCTTCGAAAAGGGGCGAAAGCCCCTTTGTATTTGTTATTGAGAGGTAAAATGAGAGAAAGAGATATATTTGAAGAGATAATCGACATAGGGAAAAGGCGTGGAGTCTTAACCTACGATGAAATAAATGAAGCATTGCCTTCAGAGTTTTTCTCACCTGATGAATTAGAAGACCTCATGGATATCCTTCAAGATATGGGAGTCAAGGTTATAGATCATGAGGAAGGCCTTTTGCCTGAAGAAGAAGTAGAAGAGGAGTTAGAAGAGTATGAAAAGGCAGAAGACCTCGTGCAGGCATATTTCTACTCCATGGGGGATATCTCTATCCTGAGAAAGGATGAAGAAACAGAACTTGCAAAAAGACTAGAGGAAGGCAAAAAAATCATAAAGGATATCGTTACTGCCCTACCCCTTTACAAAAAAACTGAGGCCGGTCTGAACGGAGAAGAAGATGAGTTAAGTCCAGAGGAGGAAAGAGCCGAAGCAGCCCTTACAAAGACTGTAGAAATACTTGAAAACCTTATGGTGGAAATTGAAAGTGCTGACAAGAAGATTGCAAAGTATGGTTCTTTCAAAGAGCTTAAAAAAATTATCAATGAAAAGAAAAAGAAGAATATTAATGCTAAAAAATTGCTGGCTTTAGCAAAGGAACTAGAAAAGGCTTATAAAAAGGTTGAATCAGAAGTAGGAGTCAAGGTCGATGTCCTTAAAGGTATGTGGGATCGTATTGTAAAGGCAAAAACACTCATTTCTACCTCAAAAAATGAGTTGATAACACGTAATCTTAGGCTTGTTGTTAACATCGCAAAAAATTATGTTGGTAGAGGACTTCCTCTCCTTGATCTCATACAGGAGGGGAATATAGGTCTTATGAAAGCTGTTGATAAATTCAAGTACGAAAAGGGCTTTAAATTCAGCACGTATGCAACGTGGTGGATCAGACAGGCTATTACAAGAGCTTTAATCGACCAGACAAAGACCATCAGAGTTCCTGTTCATATGATGGAGTTTTATAACAGAGTTACCAAGGCCTCAAGAGAATTAACACAACAGCTCGGTAGAGAGCCGACAAAAGAAGAGATTGCTCAGAAACTCGGAGTTCCGACGAAAAAGGTTGAAGAGGTTTTCAGGGCAATACAAGACCCCATAGCACTACAGACCCCTGTAGGTGATGAGGATACAGAACTTGCAGATTTTATAGGAGATAAGAATAGCCCCTCACCTTATTCTGATGCAGAGAGAATCGAAATTTCAGAGCATATACAGAGGGTGTTGAAATCCTTAACTCCCAAAGAGGAGAAGGTTATCAGAATGAGGTTCGGGATAGGAATGGATAGAGACCATACTCTCGAAGAAGTTGGAAGACATCTTTCTATAACAAGAGAAAGAGTCAGACAGATAGAGGCAAAGGCATTAAGAAAGCTTAAACATCCAAGCAGACTTAAAGTTCTCAAGACACTGATTACTTCTACTTAACTCCTACTACTTCATCTCCTTTTGTGACTGAATGACTGCTTTTTCTCACTATTGCAGTTGCAGTTGACTCTCGGCTGTTTATAACCTGTATAATGCCGTTTACCACTCTATGTTTCCCTTGCATTAGAGTCGCAAGTAAGTCACCTACTTCAAGACCTTCTCTTTTTCCTCTATCAAGATAAACGATATCCAACATTCCGTTGAGTTTGCGGAGCTCTTTTGTAGCGACAACATAGCCATTGATATCAGGCTTTCTGGGAGTTTCCACGCGATAGGGAGGTTCCATCTCGTAGAAGGAGTCAAGGAGACTCCCAGTTAAGACATCACTGTAAGAGTCTGTGATTTTTATTTTTGTTTCACTGCCATCTTGGCCAACTACCTTCGCGATCCCAAGGACTTCGATGAGGTAGCCAAGCACAGAGCCAGATTTTGGATGAATTACCTTTTCTACCGGACGGATAATGTAAAATTTATCTCCGACCTTAGATGGAATATCTGTCTTGATATAGGCATAATCATCTTTACCAAGGATAGTTCTGCCAGATGGAGAGTCAACAATCTTTCCAACACTATGCACTGAATCTGCAATATAACCACTTGCTATTAAGAGTTCGCTGTCAACGAGATACTCTTTTTTAGGAGGTTCAACTTTTTTCACTATTTCTTTTTTAGGTTCCTCTTTTTTTATTTTCGTTTCTGGAATCTCTGGTATAGATATTTCTTTCTGCAATATATAGAAAGGAATCCTGATTTTATGCTGGGGATAAATTCTATCAGGATTCGTTATATCAGGATTTTCTTTCCATATCTTTGGCCAGAGGAAGGGGTCTTGAAGCTCTTTCTGAGAAATATCCCAAAGGGTGTCACCTTTTATAACGGTATAGTCTTTATACTCCTGTGCCAATAAAAGAGAAGGCAATACCGATAATAGAAAAAACAGTAAAATAAAGGTAATACATGACATTACTCTTTTTCTTAGCATAA
Organism: Thermodesulfovibrionia bacterium; assembly: GCA_041500685.1. Classification (GTDB taxonomy): domain Bacteria; phylum Nitrospirota; class Thermodesulfovibrionia; order Thermodesulfovibrionales; family SM23-35; genus DASPRG01. The sequence goes on from JBGQMP010000005.1 coordinate 2,743, forward strand.
ATAACTCTCCTTTTGGATGATTTTCTTCTCAATAAAAATAACGAAGATACCGGAAACTGTCAAGCATTAATTTATTTGAGAAAGCCTCTCTTTTTCAGTGAGACAAATCACACAGCATATCTTGCAAACTCTTTTCGATTCTCCTATCAATGCACATCTCATATTGAACTCACTCCAAACTTCCATTGCTTCTCTCACCCGCGGGCAGAGCAATCTCTTTGTTTTCCTGTAATCATGGAGTTAGAGACACCTCCTTTATTTGATTGATAGCATACCACTTTAATTATTTTTATAAATTCTGATATATTTATTTATGAAACAGAGCAGGATAATTCTTATATATCTACTTATCATAATACCCACTACTCTCTATGCAGCAGATATCAAAGAGCACAGACTGGACAATGGACTAAAAGTCTTAATTGTCGAAAACCATAAAGCCCCCGTAGCAACATTTCAGGTATGGTATCGTACAGGCTCAAGAGACGAACCCGCTGGCAAATCTGGGCTGAGCCATCTACTGGAACATATGATGTTTAAGGGCACTCCTCGATATGGCCCATCAGTATTTTCAAAGATTATCCAAAAATATGGAGGAACAGACAACGCATATACAACAAAGGACTATACGGTATATTTTGAGCTTTTCTCCTCTGACAGGATAATGCTTTCCATTGATCTAGAGGCTGACAGGATGGAGAATCTGACATTCGATCCGAAAGAAGTACTTTCCGAAAGAAGTGTTGTCATGGAGGAGCGCAGACTGAGATACGAGGACGATCCCCAGAATTCTCTCTTTGAGGAGGTTGAAGCAGCAGCATACAAAGCACACCCCTATCAACGACCCGTAATAGGATGGATGCCCGACCTGAAATCCATTGAAAGGGATGATTTATATAATTACTATAAGGCTCTCTATTCACCTAATAATGCTGTTATCGTTATTGTAGGAGACGTCAAAACAGATCAGATACTTGAACGTATCAAAAGTTCATTTGGTAACATACTTCCTGGATCTCTGAAGAAAAACACCAACTTTTCAGAGCCTGAACAGAAGGGTGAAAGAAGGATCCTCCTGAAGAGAGAAGCTGAACTACCATATCTCCTTGTAGCCTATCATGCTCCCAGTTTTCCCCATGAGGATAGCTACGCCCTCGATGTCTTAAGCCTGATATTATCTGGAGGGAAGAGTTCAAGATTATTTACATCTCTCGTGTATGAAAAAAAGATTGCCCTTGATGTAGACACTGATTATGATGGGTTTAACAGAGACTCCTATTTATTTTTTCTTGATGCAACAGCCTCTCCCGGGAAAGATATAAAGGATGTTGAAAATGCTCTCTATGCAGAGATTGAGAAGATAAAGAAAGAGCCACCATCGGAAAAGGAAACCCAGAAGGCAAAAAACCAGATAGAGGCTTCATTTATTATGGAGCAAGATTCAATTTATTCGGAGGCCATGAAATTCGGTATATTCGAGATGCTTGGAGATTGGAGGCTCATTGACAGATACCTCGAGGGTATCAAAAAGGTAACACCTGAGGATGTTGTGAAGGTAGCAAAGAAGTATTTAGAAGAAGATAATAGAACGGTAGGCATATTAATCCCGACGAAAAATAAAAATTAAGAATGAAAAATTCAAAATACTGGAAAATAGTAATTATTTTCTTCATTTTAAATTTTGCATTTTTATTTTTAAATTTTAACGCTGTTTCTGCCCTCAATGTAAAAAGAACTGTTCTCCAAAATGGCCTTATAGTACTTCACTCCGAAGAACATAGTCTACCCATTGTAATGGTTACGCTTCTTGTAAAAGTGAGTCAGCTCAACGAACCGAAAGATAAAGCAGGGCTTGCCAATCTTACTGCAGAACTTCTCTTAGAAGGCACTAAACATCGCAAATCCACTGACATAAGTGAGGAGATAGACTTTTTAGGTGCATCCCTTGATACTTCGACGAGTAGAGACTACACTACGATTTCTCTGTCAGTTTTGAAAAAAGATATCAGCAAAGGTTTTGAGCTCTTTTCTGATATTTTGCTGAATCCCGTTTTCCCACAAATGGAAATTGAGAGGAAAAAAGAACATCTCAAAGGTTCGCTGAGACAGAGTGAGGAAAACCCTTCTTTCATTGCAGAGCGTGCATTTAGAAAAGAGGTGTTCGGTGAGCATCCTTACGGAAGGCTCATGGAGGGCTCTGCTGAGACAATTGACAACATAAGACGAGAGGACTTGGTAAGGTTCTACTCTGATTATTTTCGGCCTAACAATTCTATATTATCAATCGTGGGAGACCTCACTGAAGAAGAGTTGAATGCTTTCATCAAAGGATATCTTGATGATTGGGAAAAGGCTAACCTGCCACCGAGGTCCTCCAACGGACTCGATGAAAAAAAGACCAAGAAGGTTGTAAAAATAGATAAGGACCTGACACAGGCAAATATTTTACTCGGGCATGTTGGTATCAGCAGGGACAATCCTGATTATTATGCTGTGTCCATCATGAACTATATCTTCGGAGGTGGTGGCTTCTCATCAAGACTTATGCATTCCGTAAGAGATGAGATGGGACTCGCCTACGATGTGGATAGTTCTTTCTCTTTAAATAAAGAAAAGGGACTGTTTCAGGTAGAGGTTCAGACCAAGAACGAATCAGCAGAATTAGTGATCTCTGAGATACTCAAGCAAACGGAGCGGATCAGAAAAGAGCATGTCTCTGACGAAGAACTCTCTGATGCAAAATCGTATCTAACGGGTAGTTTCATGAGGAGGCTTGATACGGACAGAAAAATTGCCGATTTTCTTGCCTTTGTTGAATTCTATAACCTTGGCCTTGATTACATAGAAAAATATCCAAGGTATATAAATTCAGTAACAAAAGAAGACGTACTCAGGGTTGCAAAAAAATACCTCGACTCTGAAAATTATGTGCTTGTAATTGTGGCAAACCAGAAAAAGGCAGCTCTCAAGTTATAATAAAATATATCTAATTATAGAGAGCAGATTGAAAGGAGTTCATTTGCCAAGCATCCCTTTAAGAAAAACACTAAAGGAAAAATTCATACAGGATTTGAACCCCTCAGAAAAACTCTTTTTTCTGAAAAAGGCCAAGGAGTCTATCATGAAGGGATATCAGGCCTGTGAAGACCTATTTCACTATTGTTATTTTCTCACGCTCAGGCAACGTTTCCGGGTATCAGTCCACAAAGCGGTGAAGGATACCTGAGATTCCTCCTTGTAGAAGGGATAAAGGATATAGAGGAGGCAATAACATTGTATGAAGAGAGATTGGAGAAAAAGAAACGACTTAAACCCGACACAAAGGGTTATGAATTCATAGAACATTTCTCTGAATACAAATAAGTTAAAATTAACCTATGTATTTGATACTGTTCGATATTGATGGAACACTTATAGATTCAGGGGAAGCAGGAAGCCGCTCCCTGAATCTCTCATTCAAGGAATTGTTTTCAGTTGTGAATGCCTTTCATGGTATAAGCATGGCCGGCAAAACAGACACACAGATAATGAAAGAAGGCTTGCTAAAACATGGTATAGCGGTAGACGGAAATTTCGTTGTCGTTATAAATACGTATCTCAAGTATCTGCATAAAGAGATACATAATTACAGGAGACACATAAAACCAGGTATCTATGAACTCTTAGAGAAATTAAGCCTTACAAAGGATTTACAGCTCGGACTTCTCACAGGGAATATTGAGCCTGGTGCAAGGATAAAACTCGAACCCTTCAAGCTCAATAAATATTTTCCAACGGGTGCCTTTGGAAGTGATGATGAAGACAGGAATAAGCTTTTACCCATTGCATTAAATAGATTTGAGGAATTGTGCCAGAGAAAAATAGGAATTGATGAATGCATAGTAATAGGGGATACACCACGCGATGTGTACTGTGCAAAAATATATGGCGCGATATGTGTAGGCGTGGCTACCGGGCCCTACTCCGTTGATGAACTTATAGAGGCAGAGGCCAACTATGTAGCCAAAGATCTATCAAATTACGATAATCTCCTACAGTTCCTTAATTTGTAACTGCATGAGGTTTTTGAGATAATAATGCTTAAATAAAAATTTTAAAGAGGCCCCTTGCTGCGATATAAAGAGATATTTTTAGGTAAACGATGTAACAATAAATGCCTCTATTGCCCCTATAGGCAAAAAGATTTCTCTCAGCCTGATTTCAATTCTGTGACTACTGCTTTGAAACGAGGTGAAGAAGATGGTGTTGCCTTTTACGGAGGTGAACCGACACAACGTAATGATTTGGCAGGGATCATCCTTGCTGCTAAACAAAATGGTTATAGAAGAATAAAGTTAATAACGAACGGACGAGCCTTCTCTGATACCCAAGTCCTGTTTCAGATAGTAAATGGAGGATGCAATCTATTTGAAATGAAGTTATGGGGATCACATCCTGACCTCCATGATCATCTTACTCAGACACCGGGCAGTTTCTTGCAAACGATACAGGGCTTAGAAAATTTACAAAGACTCCCCTGTGATAAATACATCTGTTTACGTGTTCCTCTCTGTAAGCAAAATTATACAGATATGATCAATATAATCACTACGGGCATAAATCTCGGCGTTCATCGCATAATTCTACCCTTTCAAGACAACAATCTCGCATTGAAAGATCTCCTCCCTTATATAAAAATTGCGATTCAAATAAGCATTTTAAATCGTATCTGGATTTTGACCGAGGGTCTCCCCTTTTGTGTTATGCAAGGTCTGGAACACCATATCGGTGAAATTTACTACAGGTATGATAATACTATTAATCCCAGGACCTACAAACACCACAAATATTGCCAGAACTGTATCTACCAAGGAATATGCCCAGGAGCGGAAGTCGAATATCTAAACCAGTTTGGAGATAGAGAATTTTCTCCAATAAAAGTTAGTAAATATTTCGAGGACATCAAGGCTCTGTATGGATAAAAAGAGAGTTGTTCTCATCTCTTTTAATTATGCCAGCCACTTCTCTCTTGCCTTAGGCTATCTCAAGGCCTACGCCCAAAAAGACAATTTTATTCAAAAAAATACTGAGATAGAGATTGTTGACTTTGATACCGAAATACATGATGTGCGGCAAGTAGTTTATTATCTATCACAGAGTAAGCCGAATATTATCGGTTTTTCTTGCTTCTGTTGGAGTATCAATAAAGTCCTCGAAACTGCAAAAGTAGTAAAGACAATCTTTCCTCATATAAAAATCATCCTTGGAGGGCCAGAGGTCGGACCAATTGCTGCCAAGTATTTAGAAGAGAATCGCTTCATTGATGTTATCGTGAAAGGAGAAGGGGAGGCTACCTTTGCAGAACTGCTAAGGTCTTATTTAGGAAAAGGCAGGTTAGAAGAAATACAAAGCATTAGCTACAGAATTGACGGACAAGTTTTCGAAAACCCAGACAGACCACTGATTGAAGATCTCGCTGAAATTCCATCACCTTATCTTGAAGGCGTTCTCATACCAAGAGATAAGGTAACCTATATAGAGACCTTTCGTGGCTGTATCTTTAGATGTGGCTACTGCTTTGAGGGAAAGAATTTTCCGAGGCCTCGTTTTTTCCCTGAAGATCGAATCAAAAAAGAAATAGAATTAATTATGAGCAACCCGGAGATCAAAAGTTTTCATTTTGTTGACCCCATTTTTAATCTCAAAAAAGAGAGACTGGGAAAAATAGTAGAGATGCTCTCAGCAGCAAACCGTTTCGGAACAGAATTACGAACAATCGAAATCATCGCAGAATTTGTTGATGAAGAAACAATCGCCCTTTTTAAAAAGGCGAATATTAAAAGTGTAGAGACAGGTCCCCAGACAGTAAACAAGGATACCCTGAAAAATGTCAATCGGTATTACGATGAAGAGAAATTTAAAAGGGCGATAAGGCTCCTTGAGGACAACGGGATAGGGGTGCTTACTGATTTAATCATCGGGCTACCAGGCGATAACTTTTTCAAATTTATAAAATCGGTTAAGACATTAATCGGTATGAAGCCTACAACGATTATTTTTAGTATCCTCCATGTCCTTCCCGGAACTGCTCTTTATGAACAGAGCCAGACATTTGGTCTTAAATTTGACGAAAAGGCTCCCCACCTTGTCTTAGACACCCCAACCTTCCCCTACGAGGAAATAGACAAAGCGGTGGTGATGGCCTATTCTTTGGATAAAGAATATAATATTAAACCACCCTCTGATATTGCCTTAACTGAGTAGATACTTTTTAAGCACAACTCGACAGATTTCATTAAAATGTAACTGATGCATTTAATAGAGAAATCCATTGAGGATGAGATGAGTAGCATGAAAAAGAGGGCGCACGAAATTATTATTTGCAGACATGGAAAAAGACTAAAAAAGTAAAATGTTAACAAAGGATTATAGAAAAGTTCGATGGGCCTTTTTTGGATAACTTTTTTACTGACGTATAGTGTTATGCATCTCTATGCATTCCTTAAGGCAAAGGCTGCTTTTGCCTTTCACATAGCAACCGGTATCTTTTTGATACTTTTCATGGTTGCGATGATTTTCGCTCCTGCGATTGTGCGCATATCTGAACATCATGGATTAGAGTATACTGCACGTATTATATCTTACATCGGGTATGCATGGATGGGCATTCTGCTTCTCTTCATCCCTGTTTCCTTCATTATCGACCTTTATCGTTTTGCTCTCTATCTGCTTAAACGAAGACTACGGAGAGATTTAGTCTCATTTGTTCCTTCGGCAAAGCTTTCTTTTCTTATACCCCTTGCATTCTCTGCCCTCATAGCTTCCTACGGCTATTTCGAAGCAAAAAATATCCACACCGATAAGATTATAATAAGAACTTCGAAAATCCCTGAAGAGGTGGGCAAATTGAGGATAGTCCAGATCTCTGATGTACATCTTGGACTTATTGTGAGGGAAGAAAAATTAAAGAGAATTCTTAAAGAGGTAAAAACAGCAAATCCTGACATACTTGTTTCTACCGGAGATCTCGTTGATGGACAGATTGACAGTCTTACTGGACTAACAGAACTCTTTAAAGAAATTCATCCAAGATACGGAAAATTTGCAATAACAGGGAATCACGAATTTATTGCAGGGTTTAACCAGTCACTTGATTTTACAGAAAAAGCAGGCTTTACTGTTTTGAGAGGAGAAGGGTTAACTGTCTCAGGACTCATCAATATTGCTGGTGTTGATGACCCTGCTGGAAAACTGTATGGTCTTTTCAGGGATGTCAGGGAAAAAGAATTGCTTTCAGGGCTACCCGGTGACAAGTTCACCTTATTACTCAAACACAGGCCTCTTGTTGATGAAAATGCTCTCGGCCTTTTTGATTTACAGCTATCAGGCCATACCCATAAAGGCCAGATTTTTCCATACAGTCTCCTCACTAAAATCTATTATCCTGCTCATGCGGGATATTTGAACCTCTTCAATAATTCTTCTTTGTATGTGAGCAGTGGTGCAGGGACATGGGGTCCGCCAATCCGTTTTCTCTCACCACCAAAAATAACAGTAATTGAACTCATCCATGAAGATGTAAAGTAAACGCATGAAATAAAATCGAAACAGCAAACCACAAAATCAACTTTTTAACATTTCATATTCAGGAAACGCTTTGTCTATGGTATACTTTTCAAGTATTGGGGGAGGGATGAGGTTCATTGGTCTTGATGTCGGTTCAGTAAGTGCAAAGCTTGTAGTCTTTGACGAAAAGGCAAACAGGCTTTACAGTTATTACGAAAGGCATAAAGGACACCCCCTCAATGTTGCCCTTAGACTACTAAAGGCAGTAACGGGTGACGAGTTACAAGTAACAAGTAAAAACCTAAAAAAAGAAAAAAATGGTATTAAAGACTCGTCACCCGTTACTCGTCACCCGTCACTGTCTATTACCGGTTCAGGAGGGAGACTGATTGCTTCTGTCCTTGGTATAGAACCCGTAAACGAAATTGTTGCACAGGCATATTCCACACATAAACTTTTTCCCCACATAAAAACGATAATCGAGATGGGAGGAGAGGATTCAAAACTCATAATTTTGGAGGAGGGCCGCTCTATAGGAGACTTCTCCATGAATTCTGTCTGTGCTGCTGGCACAGGCTCCTTTCTCGATCAGCAGGCAGAAAGGTTAAGGCTTACCATAGAAGAGTTCAGCGAGCTTGCACTGAGATCAAAAAAGCCTTCGAGGATTGCGGGAAGATGCAGTGTATTTGCAAAATCTGACATGATACACCTCCAGCAAATTGCAACACCCGTTGAAGATATTGTAGCCGGCCTCTGCTTTGCCGTTGCGAGGAACTTCAAGGGTTCTATATCAAGAGGCAGGAAACTAAAACCTCCCGTATCATTCCAGGGAGGAGTTGCAGCAAATAAAGGGATGGTAAGGGCTTTCAGGGAAATCTTCGAGCTTGATAAACTCTTTGTCCCTGAAGAGTACGCATTTATGGGAGCAATTGGTGCAGTATTAAAAAACATGCACGAAGGTACTGTAAATCATTTTGACCTCTCGAGGTTTGAAGAATTTTTAAGATCTGAAAGACCGATTGAGGCAGGACATCCACCTTTAGGCGACCAGCTTCAGCCAACAAAACACTCAATAGTGAAAACCGGTGACCAATATCTATTAAACGATGACCCATCTATTAACTCCGACCTCCAAGCTCTAAGCTCCAAGCGGATCAAAGCTTATCTCGGTGTTGATATTGGTTCTATAAGCACCAATCTTGCTGTAACAGATGAAGATGGAAGGCTTCTTTCAAAACGCTACCTCATGACAGCAGGCAGACCCATAGAAGCAGTTAAACAGGGGCTTGCAGAGATAGGTGAGGAAATAGGGGACAAAGTCGAGATCGTGGGGGTTGGCACAACCGGCTCAGGAAGATATATGATTGCCGACTATATAGGAGCAGATATAGTAAAGAATGAGATTACAGCACATGCAACAGCAGCGGTATTTATTGATAAAACCGTTGACACCGTCTTTGAGATAGGCGGACAGGACTCAAAATATATCTCTCTTAAAGATGGAGTAGTCGTTGACTTTGAGATGAATAAGGCCTGTGCAGCCGGAACGGGCTCTTTCCTCGAGGAACAAGCTGAAAAACTGAATATCTCGATCAAGGGAGAATTTGCACAGTCTGCACTTTCTTCCAGGAGTCCAAGCAGGCTCGGAGAACGGTGCACTGTCTTTATGGAGAATTCCCTGATGGCGAATCTCCAGAAAGGTATTGAAAAGAATGATCTTCTTGCAGGTCTTACATATTCTATTGTCCAGAATTACATAAACAGGGTTGTTGTTGGGAAAAATATTGGTGAGAATATACTTTTTCTCGGGGGAGTAGCCTTTAATAAGGCCGTTGTTTCAGCATTCGAAAAATATCTCGGCAAAAGGATTACCGTTCCCCGTCACCATGAAGTCGCAGGTGCAATAGGCATGGCACTCATTGCAATGAGACACATGAGAAATGGTGAATCGGAGACACGGAGACTCGGGGAAACAGAAACACAGGAAGGTCACCCTTTCACCGAGTCACCCTTTCACCGAGTCACTGCTTTCAAGGGTTTCGAACTTTCAAAAAGGCCTTATGAAATATCTTCCTTTGAATGCAAGGGGTGTCCTAATTCATGTGAGATAAACAGAGTGAAGATCATCGGGGAAGAGGGTTTTCTCTTCTACGGAGGAAGGTGCGATAAATATGATTTAAAGAGCAACAAGAGACCCCTTGATTCGAAATCTGCGATCCATGACCTTTTCTCATTCAGGGATGAGATGCTTTGGAAGGAACACATGCTCAGAATGAAAGAGAGACACGGTGAAACGGTGAATGGGGGAATAACTGAAGGCAAGAGTATCTCTCCGAGTCCCCGAGTCCCCGAGTCCCCGAGTCAAGTTAAAATAGGTCTTCCCTACATCTTCTTCTTTCACGATTATCTTCCTTTCTGGACCACGCTCCTATGGGAACTTGGTTTTGATGTAGAAGTATCGCCAAAAACGAACAGGCAGATAGTAAACTTAGGCCTTGAGAGCGTCCTCTCAGAGACGTGCTTTCCTGTAAAGGTTGCGCACGGTCATATCAGATACCTGCTCGATAAAAATGTCGATGCCTTACTCCTGCCAAGCTTTATTAACCTCAATAATCCTGAAAATTTATTTGAGAGGGGATATGCTTGTCCCTACATACAGACGATTCCCTACCTATCAAGAATTGCCTTTGAAGGCTTAAGACTTTTAACCCCAATCGTCAATCTGAGGAGGGGAAGAGATTTTCTTGGAAAAGAGATGAATCGTGTATTCAAACCTTTCGGTATACGATCAAAGGAAATATCAAGGGCATTGGAGATATCAGAGAGGAAACAGGAAGAGTTTCTCAAGGATATAAAATCAAAAGGGAAAGAGGCCATCTCTTCTATCAAAGAGAGAACTATAGTAATAGTAGGCAGGGCCTACAATGCAAGTGATAGTGGGGTTAATCTCGAGATTCCAAAAAAACTCGCTGACCTTGGCGTTAATTCCATCCCCATGGATTTTCTTCCCATCGAGGAAATAAGTATACATCAAGACTGGCCAAATATGTATTGGAGATCAGGCCAGAGGATACTCCAGGCTGCAAAATTGATAAGGAATCACCCTAACCTTTACGCAATCTATATCGGTAATTTCTCATGTGGCCCGGATTCTTTTATCCTCAAATACTTTGATGAGGAGATGAAGGGTAAACCTTATCTCTTTATCGAGATAGATGAGCATAGTGCTGCTGCCGGAGCCATCACGAGATGTGAAGCCTTCATTGACAGCATAAATAACAAAGTTACAAGTTACAAGTTACAAGTTATAAGTAAAGACGAAAGAATAACATCTCCTCACTCCTCACTTGTCACTCGTCACTCAAAGCGCACTCTGTACGTCCCTCGCATGGCTGACCATGCCTTTGCCCTTGCAGCTGCATTTGAGCGCTGCGGTATAGAGTCCGAAGTTCTTCCCGAGTCAGATAAAAAATCCGTGGACCTCGGAAGAAAATATGTCTCTGGCAGAGAATGCTATCCATGCACAGTCACTACCGGAGACATGGTAAAAAAGGTTATGGAGCCTGGTTTCATACCCTTCAAAAGTGCCTTCTTCATGCCCTCTGCTACCGGACCTTGCAGATTCGGTCAGTATAGCGTTTTTCAAAGGCTTGTCCTTGACAAACTGGGCTATGAGGATGTCCCCATATTTGCACCAACCCAGGATACTACTTTTTACAGCGAC
>JBGQMP010000006.1:0-13804 GCA_041500685.1 Thermodesulfovibrionia bacterium
GACGGTATTATCGTTGTATCCCTCGTAGAAGGAGGAGAGATCATACAGCCTCTGGAAGAGAGGATCTTCGGCAGAATAGCTGCTGAGGATATCAAAGACCCTGTAACCAGAGAACTGATCGTAAAGAGGAATCAGGAAATAGACGACGAACTAACGCAGAGGGTTATTGATGCTGGGATAGACAGGGTCAAGATAAGGTCCGTGCTTACATGCCACTCAAAATATGGTATATGTACGAAGTGTTACGGCAGGGACCTCGCAAGGGGTGAATCTGTGGAGATAGGTGAAGCAGCAGGTATCATTGCAGCTCAGTCTATTGGTGAACCAGGCACACAGCTTACGATGAGGACCTTCCATATAGGAGGAGCAGCTGCAAGAGTCGTGGAGCGAACAGTTCTTGAGAGCAAAAACCCCGGGATGATAAAGTTCATCAATATTAATACGGTAAAAAACAGGGAAGGCCTCTCTGTTGTTATGAACAGGAATGGAAGCATTGCTGTTGTAGATTCAAAGGGCAGGGAAAAAGAGAAATACTCTGTTGTCTATGGAGCCAAGCTTCTTGTTGAGGATGGCCAGAAGGTTGAATTAGGGCAGAGAGTCGTTGAGTGGGATCCATATTCTACCCCAATACTTACAGAGATCGGCGGCAAGGTAGCCCTCGGCGACATTGTTGAGGGTGTAACGGTAAAGGAAGAGGTTGATGAGACAACAGGTCTTTCTCACAAGGTTATCATAGAATATTCTGCGAGTATGAGGCCAAGGATTTCGGTCAAAGATGAGCAAGGAAGGACAACAAAGATATCCGGAACAAGCAATCTTGCACGGTATCTCCTGCCGTCAGGTGCACATATCCTTGTTGAAAAGAACGACCAGGTATTTCCTGGAGACATCCTCGCAAAGATTCCGAGGGAGACAACAAAGACAAAGGATATAACAGGTGGACTGCCAAGAGTTGCGGAACTCTTCGAGGCAAGACGCCCGAAGGAGCAGGCAATCGTCGCAGAGATAGGTGGTATGGTGGAGTTCAGGGGCGCACAGAAGGGAATGCGAGTTGTTGTTGTGAAGGGGGGAGATGAGGTAAGAGAGTATCTCATACCGAAAGGTAAGCACGTCAGTGTTCATGAAGGTGACTGGGTAAGGGCTGGAGAACCACTCATGGACGGTGCAGTCAACCCTCACAATATTCTTGACATCCTTGGGCCGAAGGAACTCCAGAGATATCTCGTTGATGAAGTTCAGAAGGTTTACAGACTCCAGGGTGTTTCGATCAATGACAAACATATAGAAATTATTGTCAGGCAGATGATGAAAAAGGTAAGGATTGAAGATCCAGGTGATACCATGTTTCTTGCAGGTGAGCAGGTGGACAGATTGAACTTCCAAGAGGAGAATGCAAAGGTGAAAGCACAAGGTGGCAAGCCCGCACAAGGGAAACCTCTCCTTCTTGGTGTTACAAAGGCATCTCTGTCAACAGACAGTTTTATATCTGCTGCCTCATTCCAGGAGACAACACGGGTCCTCACTGAGGGAGCTATTAATGGTGCTGTTGATGAACTCAGAGGACTCAAAGAGAATGTGATTATGGGGAGAATCATCCCAGCCGGCACAGGAATGACGAAGTACAAAAATACCTTTGTAAAGCGTGAGACCTATCCATTTATTCCTGAGCCTCAGGTCGAAAAATAAATTCATGTGAGTTGTGAGGAAGAAAAGGGGCATCAACGGTTCGTCGCTGATGTTATGCTCGGGAAGCTCGCACGATGGCTGAGGCTTTTAGGGTTTGATACATTATATTCTTCCGACATCAGTGACAGGAGGCTTATCAGGGCTGCAAAAGAGCAGGATAGGCTCATCTTAACGAGAGACACGCGTCTTGTAAAGATAAAAGGGGTCAAGGATTATCTTCTCATAAAATCAAATGATTCCTTTGAACAACTCCTTGAGGTTATACATACACTCAAACTAAAAGAGTTTCATCTCCTTAGCAGGTGTGTTACCTGTAATGGACAGCTTTCAAAGCTTTTCGATAAGACTGAGATAAAGGATTCTGTCCCCGATTTTGTTTACCTTAATTTCCATACCTTTCTGAGATGCCGTGACTGCGGCAAGATCTACTGGGAAGGGACTCACCCCAAGATGTTTAGAGAAAAGCTCACTGAAGTTCTACGCAGTTATCCTTGTTCCTCCAGGGGCCTTTCTTCTTAGGATAGCTTTTATCCCTTCCATCGAGGCAAATACAACTACGCCAAAACCTAAGATTATCCCGAGAGAAGAGGCTGACGGTTTTAGTATTCCAAAGGAATCTCGCACAGATGGAATCTGGATTATGAAAGCAGTCAATATGATCTGTGATGCGATGGCAATAAGAAGCCATTTATGAGGAGGCGCCTTGAAGATGCTGTATCTGAGGGATCTGAAGTTAAGAGCTATGATGAGCTCTATGATTATGAAAAGGAAGAATATATCTGTCCTTGCTGATGCTTTATCAACGAGCTCATGGAAAAAGAGAAAATAGAAGAAGGGAATCTCGATCACGAGGGCGAGTAAGATGAAGACCCTCACATCCCTTGAAAATACACTCTCTTTCGGATCTCTCGGCGGTCTCTGCATGATATCAGGGTCAGGGGGCGCAATTCCTAAGGCAAGGGCCGGTAGTCCATCAGTAACTAAGTTAATGTACAATATGGCGGCAGGCAGGAGAGGCAGATAATCAGGACCCATGACAAGCACTACTCCACCAATAACCACAACCTCCGTGATATTACACCTGAGGAGATAGGTGAGGTATTTCTTGATATTGTCATAAATCCATCTGCCACGCTCTATAGCCTTTACAATGGTGGCGAAGTTATCGTCACTCAGAACCATATCAGATGCCTCTTTTGTCACCTCCGTGCCAGTTATCCCCATGGCGATACCTATATCAGCATGCTTGAGTGCCGGAGCATCATTCACGCCATCGCCCGTCATTGCTACTACTTCTCCCTTTTTCTTCCATGCCCTGACTATCTTTAACTTATCCATCGGCGATACCCTCGCATAGACAGTAACCTTGTCAACAATCTTTTCAAATTTTTCTTCAGGCATCTTTTCTAACTCTTTACCTGTCAATACGATGTCGCCTTCCTGATAAATACCGATTTCTTTCGCTATAGCGAGAGCTGTGAGTTCATGATCCCCTGTGATCATGATGGGTCTTATATGTACCTGTTTGCATACATTAATAGCCTCTATTGCTTCCTCTCTGGGTGGGTCTATCATTCCAGCAAGGCCAAGAAAGATCAGATCACATTCAACACATTCTTCTGTGAACGCAATTCCCTCGGGGAGTTCTCTAAAAGCAATTCCGAGAATCCTTAATGCACTCTGTGCCATCTCCTCATTTGCCTTTAAGATCTGGGTCTTCTCTGTCTCCCTTATCTCCCTTATTCCCGTGTCTTCTAAAATATAAGAACATCTTTCCAAGACTACCTCTGGAGCCCCTTTCATGAATGCTATCCTTTTACCTTCTTTCATTTGATGGATAGTGGTCATCCTTTTTCGCTCAGAACTGAAAGGTATCTCCTCAGCCCTTGGATTTTCAAGCCGTATCTCAGCCTGATGTAAGTTTGCTTTTGCTGCTGCCACAACAAGAGCACCTTCTGTAGGGTCACCTTTTATGGTCCATTTACCATCTATTTCTACCATGGAAGCATCATTACAGAGAAGTCCTCCTCTAAGGAATGTTCGAACCGTTTCACTCTCAGGTGCATTTATTATGTCAGAGCCGATAAACTTTCCAGCAGGGGCATAGCCTACACCAGTAACTTCGATCATTCTGCCGCCAGTAAAGATTTTTCTTACTGTCATCTCGCCTTTTGTGAGCGTGCCTGTCTTATCCGAGCATATTACCGTTGTACAGCCTAAGGTCTCAACGGCGGGCATTTTCCTTATCAGGGCATTTCTCTTGGCCATCTGGTGCATACCAATAGCGAGGGCACCTGTGACGATAGCAGCTAATGCCTCAGGGACTGCTGCTACTGCGAGAGATACGGCAAACATCACCATACTTATTATGAACCCTACCTCAATTTTCCCGGTTAAAGCTTCCCTTATGATGCTTATCCCTGCAATGAGGAAACAGAGGGAGAGAGAGATAATACCGAGCCACTTGCCTATCTCGTCTGTCCTTTTCTCTAGAGGGGTTTTTTTCGGTTCAGCTGCGGTCACTTCCCTGGCAATCTTGCCAAACTCTGTATTCATCCCTGTTGATGTGATAACGGCCTTACCCCTGCCGTATGCAACTGTTGTTCCCGCAAAAACCATATTAATCCGGTCATTTATCGGAACATCCTTTTGCAGTGGTTTTGTATCTTTCTTAACAGAAATAGACTCTCCGGTGAGGGATGCCTCATCACTTTTCAATGATCGGACTTCAATCAACCTTGAATCCGCAGGAATCTTATCGCCAACCTCAAGGATTACTATATCCCCTGGAACGAGGTCTTTTGTGGGAACCTCTTCTTCTTTGTTTTCTCTCAGGACTGTTATATTCGGAGAAAGCATCTTTTTTAAGGCCTCAATTGCCTGCTCTGCCTTATACTCCTGAAGAAATCCCAGAAATGCACAGAAGGTTACGATCACCAGTATGAGAACGGCATCGAATATTTCCCCAACAAGGGCTGAAAGAACAGTTGCTATGAGGAGGATGATAATGAGAATGTTTTTGAACTGATTGATAAAGATAGAGAGGTGAGAAACCCTTTTTCCCTTTTCCAATTCATTATAGCCATATTTTTCAAGCCGATTTTTTACTTCTTCAGAGGTCAGCCCACGATGAGGATCGGTATTCAGTTCCTTTAATACCTGTTGTGTATCCATCAAATGCCAGATCATTTCTGCCATGATACTCCCTTGAGATTCTATTCTGAATCCCCTTTTATTGTGTTCATCAAGCCCCAAAGTAGGTTATATAAAACCAAGAAGTAAGTCATTATATCAGAAGACTCGCGACTTTACGAATTTATGGTATCGTATTTAAGGAAATACCAAGGGATTCAGTTTATATGTGTGTAAAGGTTGAATGAATAGGTCATATCTCGGCACATTAGATTATTCTGACCCTCTTTACGAAATTCTTCTTTCCCAGGTATGTCCTGATGTGAAAGGGCCCGTCTTCCATGTTAACAGGATTTCTCGCCACAGGGTTTTTAAATATACGGAAGAAAAGAGCCAGGTTGCTGTTGTCGGCAAGTTCTTCAGGCTTGATGATATAAAACAGGAGAGGGTTTTAAGAATAAAAGGGGAATATGATAATCTCCATACAATCAGGCGCTATGGAGATGCTTGGTCTTGACCGGTTCTTTAATCTCAGGATTCTATCATCACGCTTCGGATTTAAGAAGCCTGATGTGAGACTTTTTACCACGGCAATGGGAAAGTTCGGGGTAATGCCTGAGGAATCCCTCTATATTGGTGACAACCTTCAGAAAGACCTCTTAGGTGCCAAAAGGGCAGGAATGAGATTTATTTTTTTTGGGCAAGAATTTCAGCAGTATAACGATCTGAAACCTGATGGGGGTTTTCGTGATTATTCTGAACTGGAAAGGGTGATTTCAGAAATACTTTAACCCGAATTCTCGAATATTTCTCTCAATCCGAAGTATCCTGATATTGAGGTAAAGAAAGGATTTAGATACAGGATTGTTGGGAAGTGGGGACGACTCGATTCCGAGGTGGTAAAGAAGGAGAAGATGTATTAAGGGATTGCCTTTTTACGGAGATAGTAAGGAATGATGACACTTCGGCAGTTCTCTTCTGAACCGGAGACTATACCTGCGATCGCATCCAGGTATTTGGCAGACCTTAGCGAAGCCCATGGCAAACAAGAACTTTTTACCAAACAAGCCCCTCGGAGGCTGAAAGTTTTGCGGGAGCATGCGCTTATAGAAAGCGCGGTTTCATCAAACCGCATCGAAGGCGTAACCGTTGATCAGGAACGTATTCGGGCCATTGTGCTTGGCAAATCACATCTCCGTGATCGTGATGAGGAAGAAGTAAGAGGTTATCGGAATGCCCTCAAACTTATTCACGAGCAAGGCACTAAACTGCAGGTGTCCGAGGACACTATTCTCAAACTGTACACATTAGCGCGTGGTGAGGTGTGGGATGCTGGGCGTTACAAAGAGAAAGACGGAGACATCATAGAGAAATATCCTGATGGCCGTGAACGTGTAAGATTTAAAACTGTTCCGGCAGCTATGACACCTTCTTACATGACTGAGTTAGTTGACCTATGGAGACGTGGTTTGCGTGAACGGTGGGTACATCCTCTTTTACTACTCGCCGCATTCGATCTGGATTTCCTCTGCATACATCCTTTTCGGGATGGTAATGGACGCGTCTATAGGCTCCTGATGCTCCTTCAGTGTTATCATCTGGGTTATGAGGTTGGACGTTACATCAGTATTGAAAGGATTATAGAGCAGAGCAAGGAACGCTACTACGAAACGCTGGAACAAAGTTCGCAAGGCTGGCATGAGGGGAAGCCATATATCAACTATGTTCTTTTCACTCTTAAAACCGCTTACCGTGAGTTCGAGGAGCGTGTAGGACAGATAGTATCACCGAAAGGTGCAAAGACAGAATTGATAAAGTCGGCGATCATTTCCTTTTCAGGCGAATTCACCTTATCAGATCTTGAACGTGCCTGTCCAAGTGTAAGCAGAGATATGATACGGAGGGTGCTTCGAGACCTTCAAAAGGCAAAAAAGGTTGAGTGCATTGGCCGTGGTCCTGGTGCTTTGTGGAGGAAAAGGGGGAATACCTCTAAAAGGGGGTAATAATGAGGGTAATGATAAGAGAGAAATGTGGACCCCTCTACGAGTCGTAGACTTGAATCCTATTTTTATAAATATAGGATTGTTGGGAATGTAGAGAAGAAGAGGTATTGAACGGCAAATTATCTTAATTTAAATTTTCAATACCCCACAGTCTCTGCTGTGGGGACACCTTGAATCCCCTTTTTTAAAGGGGGTTTGGGGGATTATAATGTGGACAGTATGGAATTGGGTAAGGCACCACATACTGTCTATAAAATCAGGTATCATTTTGTGACAGCAGTTAAGTATCGTAAGGTATTGTTGAAGCCAGAAATTGAGGAATGTATACGAGAGACAATGAAAGGCATTAATGGAAGGCATTAATGAAAGATGCAACATTATAATTGATGAGCTTGGTTTTGATGGGGACCACATTCATATTTTTTGTGGTGCTAAGCCACGATATGGCCCGAGTGAAGTGTTGCAATTGATAAAGTCGATAACAGCGAAACAAGTATTCAGTCGTTTTCCCAGGCTCAGAAAAGAAGAATTGTGGGGAGGGGAGTTTTGGAGTGATGGCAAGTACATAGGGACAGTGGGAGATGCAACAAACGAAGAAGTAATTAAGCGATACATAAGAAACCAGGATTCAGATAAGTCCGAAATAGAGCGAAGGACAGGGCAGTTAAGACCGTTTAAGGTTTGAGCGAGCATAAAGAGTTTTCCGAGATACCCCGCCGTCTCTGCGGCGGGGAGGTTCATTAGGAGCGACAGCAGTTATCCGGAAGCATTAATCCGATACCTTGGTGAACAGTAGCTCTGAAAGAGGAGAGGCATTGAAGTCAATGGAAACGCTTGATTAATTAATACAGCCCCATTGCGTTTCTTACAAGCTGCATCGTCTCTTCCACAGTATTTTTTGCCTTCTCCGTGCCTTTCTTGACTACATCATAGAGCATATCAGGATTGTCGATAAGCTCGTTGCGCCTTTTCCAGATTGGCTCCATGAGCTTGAAAATATTCTTGAGGAGAATCTTTTTGCAGTCAATACAGCCAATGCCTGCGGTTATGCATCCCTTCACGACCTCGTCCTGCTCTTCTTTTGAAGAGAAGATCTTGTGGAGTTGATATACTGGAGAAAGTTCTGGATTTCCTGGGTCTGTTCTTTTTACTCTTGCAGGGTCAGTCATCATGGTCATTATCTTTTGTTCGACTTCTTTCGGGCTGTCAGACAGGAATATTGCATTGTCATAGCTTTTTGACATCTTCCTCCCATCAACCCCTACCACCTTTGGAAACTCAGTAAGGAGTGCCTCCGGTTCAGGGAAAATTTCTCTGTAGAGGTGATTAAAACGCCTTGCGATTTCCCGGCTTATCTCGAGATGTGGCACCTGGTCAATCCCCACAGGAACATATTTCGCTCTGTAGATCAGTATGTCTGCCGTTTGGAGAAGAGGATATCCAAGAAATCCATAGGTGGAAAGATCTCTGTCTTTGAGTTCCTGCTGTTTTTCTTTATAGGTAGGCACTCTTTCGAGCCAGCCGAGGGGAGTTATCATTGAGAGGAGGAGGTGGAGTTCTGCATGCTGAAGGACTCTCGACTGGAGAAAGATTGTGCATTTCTCAGGGTCAAGGCCTGCTGCGAGAAAATTGATGAGAATATCTTTTCTTGATTCTCGTATAGATGACGGGTCTGTATACATCGTCGTCAGGGCGTGCCAGTCTGCAACGAAGTAATAACAATCATATTCTTCCTGGAGTCTTACCCAATTGCTCAGTGCCCCTACCAGGTTTCCGAGGTGAAGCTTACCGCTTGCCTGCATCCCACTTAAAACTCTGTCTTTCACATCAAACCTCCAAAGGGTATAAGGAATAAACGGATTATGAGTTCAATGAATGTTTGTATCGGTGCGATAATATAATAAGCGATCCCGGTAAACCAGAGAGCGAGTACAATCAGAATACCATAAGGTTCAAGCTTACTGAATTGATAAGAATGTTTCATAGGTAAGAGGCTTGTGACTATTCTTCCTCCATCGAGTGGCGGAACAGGTAAAAGGTTAAAGGCAGCAATAAAGATATTAAAAGATATGCTATATTGCAGCATTATTGAAAGGGGAATCATGATTTTCTGGCTAACGAATGTTGAAAATATAGACTGAGTGGGAATCTTATGAACAAGAATAAAAAGTAATATACTTGTGAAAGCGATAATAACATTCATGGTCGGTCCTGCAGCTGAGACAAGAGCTGAATCCCGCCTTGGATGTCTTAAATTGTGAAAGTTAACAGGGACAGGTTTGGCTGTGCCGAATATGAATGTCCCCTTTGAAAATATAAAGAGCATAATCGGTACAATGATTGTGCCAACTGGGTCTATATGTGCAATTGGATTCAATGTTAGTCTCCCCATAATCTTTGCCGTTGGGTCACCTAATTTATGTGCGACAAAACCGTGAGCAACCTCATGAAAGGTTATCGCTATTAAAATAGGGATAGCAGCAATAATAAGTTGTCGTGCAATAGAGGTAACATCCAAAACGATATAGCCTTTCTAAATAGGATGCAAGATCTGGTCAATCACTATCCTTGCCGCCACGAGGGGATCGATAAAGACGCTGTCCATATCTTGTTCCAGGTCTCTCTTGTTGGATAAGTAGGTAATGCGGTCTTGCATCCTGTTACGCAAGAAGCTCAGGTAGGCAGTTTCCCGTGTTGGTTTATATTTTTTGTCGTAGTCAGCACCGAAAAGCTCCTTCCCATTCCTGGGAAGGAGAAGCCCCTGGAATGCCCTCCATTCCCTCCATTCAATCTTTCCCCTTACCAGCTCTGTGACAATAGAGAGAGAGAGTTCTTTTGGGATATCAATGAGATTTCCGGGAAGTCCGAAGGCATGGGTATTCATGATATAACACACAGTTCCCAGTTTGAATAATTTTTTGAATTGCATACAGTCTACAAGGAGGGGATGTACTCTAAAGGGGTTTGCGAAGGGTTCGATCACCAATTTTTCAAGCTCCTTAGGGTCAACGTTTTCTACTCCCTTAGCACGCATGGTGCTCAATGACGCCCCCATGGCTACGGCAAGGTCTATCGGATTAACCTTACAGATAGGAGGAATACTTGTATCTTTCTGTAACCAGATAACCATTCCGGGCCTTTCGCAGTAATCTGCATGGTTAAACATATCTCTTGTCTTTAAACAACGGCCGTTCTCGTTCCTGATATCTGCGCATACAATCTTTTTGCTCCCATTTGGCAGCTCTGTTACGGCTACGTTCTGGGCTGAATAGAAGTACTTGATTATGGGGTCCTGAAATTCAACGGCATCTGTCTTGTCAAAGAGACTCGGCTCGAGGGCGATCGTAAAGTCATGCTGCAAGTCTATCAGGAAGGCATCATCGTGGATAACAGTAACCTTTTCATTCTCCCTCAATGTCCCTGCATGATCATGGCTATTCGTAATAGAAGATTTCCCTGAACCCGATAGCCCGAATACCGCAACAGGCGACTTATTGCCAATCTTCTTGATGCCGCCATGACAGGCAACCATATTTTGTCGCACTCCGATAGTCCAGGCAAGGGTCAGGGTGCCTTTTTTCCTCTCACCAAAATATCGCAACCCCAAAATAGCAATACAGTTCTGCATCTCGTCGATAATAACAAGTCCATTGGGAAAATCAGGATGTGACCATTCGGGGTCAGCAAATACCAGGATATCAGGCTCATCTAATACGCGCGATTTCGCATAAAGGTCAGTCCATGGTTTCATCCAAGGGGTAAAGTTAAAACCCCAATCGAGCATGTTCTTGGCATCTGTTGCAGGGCTTAGAAGATGAGCCTTAACCATAAAGTCTGGATGTAACCCGATTATCCCTTCAAGCCACAATCCCTCACGACGGTTTAAGTTGTAAATAGCCTCTCCCAACAAATATAGATATTTGTCTCTGTCTTTGCCCATTTCCCGAACCAA
Source organism: Thermodesulfovibrionia bacterium (assembly GCA_041500685.1). Lineage (GTDB taxonomy): Bacteria > Nitrospirota > Thermodesulfovibrionia > Thermodesulfovibrionales > SM23-35 > DASPRG01. Next base: position 10,774 of record JBGQMP010000006.1, read on the forward strand.
TCGCCTTGCCCTCGCCGTTCGCCCAACGATCCCTCCATCATTAGAGATGAGGACCTTAGCGTTCTTAGGAAGTCCAAACTGCTCAGGCTTATATAATGGCTCAGAGGTTGTAACTACTTCTGTTTGTTTTATAGCAAGTTTATAGAGCTCAGCCATTGTTGTTTTTCTTACAGAATTGGGGAAAAATGCGCTTTCAATGTATGCCCTCCAAGGAGAGCCGGGAATCTTGTGTCTTGTTGCCATGTTTTCTGCCTTTACTCCTCCTTCATCTGGATAAAAACTATACTGGTTATGAAAAGGTATTGTCAAGGCATAGGGGAGCAGTATATAATTAGTAATTAAATCATGACTGCCATAGTCATTATCCCTGCCCGTTATGATTCAACCCGTTTTCCGGGAAAGCCCTTATCCCTCCTGAGGGGAAAAACATTGATTCAGCATGTATATGAGAATTCAAAGGGCGCTCATCTCGTAGGTGATGTCATTGTCGCAACAGATAGCGAAGCCATATTCGAGAAAGTGCTCTCTTTTGGAGGTAAGGCTGTCATGACAAGCAGAAAACACCCCTCGGGTACAGACAGAATAGCAGAGGTTGCTGCCTCGGCGGATTATGATATCGTCGTCAATGTCCAGGCAGATGAGCCTCTCGTTCGGCCTCAGATGATAGATGATGTTATTACACTCCTTTATGATGAAAGAGCCTCTATCGGCACCCTGACAAAAAGGATAACAGACATTGAGGAAGTTTTAGACCCCAATGTCGTTAAAGTTGTCTTTGACGAAGATGGTTTTGCACTCTATTTTTCGAGGTTACCAATACCTTATCACAGAGATGAATGGAAAAATTTTAAAGACTTAGTTACGAGTTACGAGTCACGAGTTAGAGGTAAAGAGAAAGATGTTATGAATAACTCGCAACTTGTAACTCGCAACTCGCAGTTGTGCTATAAGCATATAGGTATCTATAGTTACAGAAGAGAGGCACTCCTTAGACTTTCGAGGATGGAACCAACAGAGCTTGAGAAGATTGAGAAGCTCGAACAACTCAGGGCTCTCGAAAAAGGAATGAAAATCAAAACAAAGGAAACCTTCTTTGAAACATGTGGGGTGGATACCCCTGAAGACTTAAAAAAGGTGGAAAAATGCCTAAGTACATATTTGTAACAGGTGGTGTTGTCTCAGCCCTGGGTAAGGGTATTGCTGCTGCTGCTATAGGCGCACTCCTTGAGGCAAAGGGATTGAAAGTTACCCTTCAGAAATTAGACCCGTACATAAATGTTGACCCTGGTACTCTGAGTCCGTTCCAGCATGGTGAGGTCTTTGTTACTGATGATGGTGCAGAGACAGACCTCGACCTTGGACATTATGAAAGATTTACATCTATAAGGACATCACAGGCGAATAACTATACTACAGGAAGGATTTATTATAATGTCATTACCAAAGAGAGGCAAGGAGACTACCTCGGAGAAACAGTTCAGGTAGTACCCCATATTACTGATGAAATTAAAAAGGCTATTAAATCTGCAAGCGATAACTATGATGTAGTGATCGTCGAGATCGGCGGGACCATCGGTGATATTGAGAGTCTGCCTTTCCTCGAGGCGATTAGACAGTTCCGATACGATGTCGGGAGAGAAAATGTCCTCTATATTCATCTTACCCTTGTCCCTTATGTAAAGTCAGCAGGTGAACTGAAGACAAAACCCACACAGCACAGCGTAAAAGAGTTCAGGGAGATAGGTATCCAGCCGGATATCCTTCTATGTAGAACTGACAGGTCTCTCCCGCTGGATATAAAGAAAAAGATTGCAATTCACTGCAACCTTGACGGAGATGCTGTCATCGCTGCAAGGGATGTTGAGACAATATATGAAGTTCCCATTGTGTTGCATAATGAGGGACTTGATTACTTCATAGGGAAGAGGCTTAACCTGAATTTACATCAGCCAGACCTTACTCTCTGGGAAGATATCGTGAGGAAGATAAAGGAACCGAAACATGAGGTTACTATTGCAATAGTCGGGAAATATACCGGGCTTAAGGACTCCTACAAGAGTCTCATAGAGGCTCTTACCCATGGCGGCATTGCCAATGATGCGAGAGTGAATCTCCAGTGGATAGATTCAGAAGAAATAGAGGTTCAAGGCCCCGAAAGGTATCTCTCTGAGGTTGATGGGATTTTGGTGCCAGGAGGCTTTGGATATAGAGGGATTGAGGGGAAGTTAAAAGCTATACGATATGCACGAGAGAAAAAAATACCCTATTTTGGTTTATGCCTCGGGATGCAGTGTGCTGTGGTCGAGTTTGCAAGAGATGTCTGCGGTCTCTCTGCAAATAGTACTGAGTTTGATCTAAACACACAAGAACCAGTCATCTACCTTATGGAAAGTTGGTATGATTTCAGGAAGGAAAGAATTGAGGTGCGTTCAGAGAGCTCGCAGATGGGTGGTACCATGAGGCTCGGGGCCTATCCCTGTATCCTTGGGGAAGGGACAGCCGCCTTCAGGGCGTATGGTATTAAGGAGATATTTGAAAGGCACAGGCATAGATATGAATTCAATAATGCCTACAGAGAGATACTCACACGGCATGGCTTAAAGATTAGTGGCCTGAGCCCTGATGGAGAGCTTGTAGAGATTATCGAGATTGAAGACCATCCATGGTTTCTCGGATGCCAGTTTCATCCTGAATTCAGATCAAGGCCGACAGACCCGCACCCTTTATTCAAGGCATTTATAGAAGCATCAATCAGAGAAAAGAGATCTTTGTTCCCTTACCTGGAAGTCAGTACGGAAGAGAAACGCGGAGGCCTTTAGTATTGACAAGGGAAATAAATATAGCAGATACAAAGGTTGGAGGCAATAATCCTCTTTTCATTATTGCAGGCCCCTGTGTCATCGAAAGCGAGGATATTGTATTTCATACCGCCGAAAGACTGAAGGAGATATGCCATGGGTTAGGTCTTCCCCTTATCTTTAAAAGTTCTTATGATAAGGCAAATCGGACATCTCTTTCTTCATTCAGGGGC
>JBGQMP010000007.1:0-13745 GCA_041500685.1 Thermodesulfovibrionia bacterium
CTCTTCTGTCTGCTCACGAATAGTCATGGTATAAATGTTCTTGCATTCTGACTCATTAGATGGAATCTCTACTCAGATTTAAGAGTCATCGGGCATTTCAGAGTCTATGATTTAGATATTCTTTTTAAAATAGCCTCCCAAATATCTTTAAGCCCTAATCTGTCAGCCCATTGGGTGATGTAATTATAATCAATAAGCTCTTTGGATATCTTAAGGATACCTGTAATATCGCGGAGATGCTTTTCCGAGCCGCCCTCTTTATAGTATTCCATTTTTTTAATTATCACGTCTTCAGGTGAAGCAAAATTAGCCTCTGTATCTTCTACCGGACGAATTCTTTTTATACGGCTAAAACGACTATTATCAAATGCATTTCCCTTGTAAAGAATTACATCAATCTTTAATCCCGATGAGGGATGAATAATATTAAATTGATGTTGATGACGGATAGCATCTTTTACCATATCCACGTCCAGAAAGAATTCTTCTTCCGGGAAACAATCTTTGAGTCCTATAATATGCTCTTCCTTGACATCAGCCACTATATCAATGTCATTGGTAAATCTCGGTTCGCCATACGCAATAGATGCTATAGCACCAGTCACAAGATATGGAATTTTTAATGCCTCAAAGCAGCGAACAAGATACCGAAGAAGTTCATATTGCTCCATGAGAGATTCTCCTTACAACTTCTCGCTGTATCTGTCTTTCATCCCAATCAGGGTGCAAAGAACGAAGGCAATTAAATAGCTGTATTTTGGCTGAACGCCACAACCCAAAGGCAATTTGAAGTCGCTCAAATGAGGTCTTTTTCTTATATATTTCAGCCATCATATCATCTACGACCTCTATCTGCCCATCATCCAATCTCATCTTTACTCCTCCATAAATCAATAAACGTACCTTTACTGTCGACCATGGAAATTATATCTGAAGTGCCCCCATTATTGTAACTGTACATAATTAACTTTTGCACTTTCCATCAGCTTTTATAATCTATTGAATTTGGGGTTGGATATGGATTGAAGCAAGGTTGATTTGGAATTGGCAAAACTTCAGCTAACGGGTGACGTCAGCTGAAATATCGACTTTTCCCTGTAATGCTCACTGGGAAATCATACTTCACGGTGCAATGTTACAAGCGGAAATCACCAAGATACTAAGAAGTTCATAAGTAAGGACACATTCTAACACCCTCCCCTCAGTCCCCTCCCATCAAGGGAGGGGAAGGAATAACGTTCCTCTCCCCTGGTGGGAGAGGGAAGGGAGAGGGGGGCAGGTTTTACTTATGAATTCCTTAGTAACTTTTTCGGCTCATTTATGTTGTCAAGAGGCAATTACGAAAATACCTTTTGACTTTAGATCATTAGATGAGACAAAGTTTGACTTTGCTTGTATACTTTATTTATTTTTAAATCAAAATTCGCTTTGGAAAGGAGAAATTATGGATAGTATAAAGGTGGGCATTATAGGTGGATCAGGGATGGACGACCCACGCCTTATGAAAAATATAAAAGAAAAAAAAGTTAAAACCCCTTATGGCAGCCCTTCTTCCACGCTTACAATCGGTAAAATAGACGGGTTGAATACAGTTGTCCTCGCCCGTCATGGCAAAGAACATTCAATATATCCCACAGGCGTAAATTTCAGAGCAAACATATATGCCCTCAAAAAGGAAGGCTGCACCCATATTCTTGCTACTACAGCGGTTGGCTCTCTTAGAGAAAAAATTAAACCTGGAGACCTTGTATTCGTTGACCAATTTATAGACTTCACAAAACACCGACCTCTCACATTCCATGACGAAAAGGTCATACATACCCCAATGAGTCAGCCATTCTGCAAAAACTTACGCCATCTTCTGATCGATTCTGCAAAGGAGCTAAAACTCAGACACCATAATAAGGGAACTGTAATTACTATCGAGGGTCCCAGGTTTTCTACGAAAGCAGAGTCTCATATGTTTAGGGCATGGGGTGCTGATGTCATAAATATGTCAACTGTTCCTGAAGTCATACTGGCAAAGGAGTTAGGAATCTGCTACCAGACAATAGCCATGTCAACCGATTATGACTGCTGGAAGGAGGGAGAAGAACCTGTCACGTGGGAGATGATACTTTCTATAATGAAGAAAAACACAGACAACGTAAGAAAGTTGCTTTTAAAGACCTTATCAAAGATAAAGAATACCGAGTGCGAATGTAAAAAATAAAGGGAGGTAACAATGCCTATCAAATCAAAGATAAGGACAATCCCTGACTACCCTAAGAAGGGTATTATGTTCAGGGACATAACTACTCTTATCAAGGATCCTGTGGGTTTCAGGCTGGTCATTGACAATTTCACGCAGAGATACATCAAGGGGGATATAAAATTTGATTTAATAGTTGGTATAGAGTCAAGGGGTTTTATAATCGGAGGCGCACTTTCTTACTCCTTAGGCAAGGGATTTATACCCATAAGAAAGGCTGGAAAGCTCCCCGCAGAAAAGATAACTCATGAATATGAACTGGAATACGGAACAGACAAAATCGAAATGCATAAAGATGCTATTAAAAGGGGAACAAAGGTGCTTATTGTTGACGACCTCCTTGCCACGGGCGGCACAGCCCTTGCAGCGGCAGCGCTCGTAGAGAAATTAGGGGGCATAATCTCAGAGATGGCATTTGTTGTCAACCTCCCCGATGTCGGCGGCTATAAAAAACTTATTGAAAAGGGATATAAGGTATATTGCCTGACAGAGTTTGAAGGGGACTAAAAAAGTTGATAAATTCCAAAAGGCATATGTGCTAACATGAATGTCTTTTGGGACCTATTCATAAAGAAAGATTCAATCGGTTTCACACGGAAACAAGAGGAGACATATCGTTAGGTGTATCCCTTTGTTCACATCGCCTAAGATTTTTCAATTTCCAGCGATTCAGACCATTAAGATCATCTATATCATACCATTCAGGAAGTAAGAAATAGCTTATTCCAGCAGCCTTTGCCTTAGAAACAGTCCCTGCCAGCACATTTTCATGACCCCAATTTATGTCTTTAAAAATGATATCAAAAGGTTTGTTCATGCCTATCAGGTAATAGCCACCATCCTCAGACGGTCCTATGACAAGGCTATAAGAATCAAGGTTTTCGAATGCTTCTGTAATAAAGGGAAGAGGTAGATCAGGGGAATCAGCACCAATAAGTAAAACCCGGTCATACCCCTTTTGAAAAAGCCATTGGATAGCATTGGACATCTTCTCTCCAAGGTTATTGCCTTGCTGTGGATGAAGGGGTATTTTTCTTCTAAATCCCCCCGGCCCTCCTTTGACCCCTCTGTATCCCTGCCCGACGGACGGCAGGCGGGCCCCCTTAGTAAGGGGGGAATTAAAGGGGGGTGAGGAGGGATTTAGAGATGTTATTTCTCCTTCATAAAAACCACAAATATCCATTCCCTGAAGTCTCGAGACATTGTCAATAGTTACGTTAAGCATGGATTTATATGCTTTAAATGCTGCATCCTCCCCAATCTCAGCAGCGAGTCTCTTTTTCACCCTTCCATATAGAGGGATTCTGAAGAAAATTCCAAGTGCAGATTTTTTAGTCATATCAGGTATCACTTGGAGCAGATGCCTTTTTGACCAGAGGTTTTAAGGCAAAGGGAAGAAGCAATGCAACAGAAGCAACGATAATGCCGATTATCAAACCTTTTATATTACCTTTTAACATCAATTCACCCATTGAGCTTCCAAAAGCGACATAGGCTATACATGCCGGTAACATAAAGACAAATGTACTCCATAGGTAATGTAAAAATGGTATGGGAGTTACACCAAAGAGATAATTCAAGACTGGAAAAGGCAAAACGGGGAGTAATCTCGCAAAGGCTACTGCTTTCCATCCATGTCTGTCAACTTTTTCTTTCAGCCATTTCCATTTGTCATATCCAAAGCGTTCTTTTATGGTATTAGCCACCAGATAGCGGGAAACCAAAAATGCAACTGATGCGCCTGTTGTTGCTCCTGTTATAGAAAATATTACTCCCCAGAAATGTCCCCAGAGAAACCCTGCACCGATGGTAAGGGGAAGGCTTGGGATAAATAAGCTTGGACCTATAGAATAAATAAGGATGAAAAATAATGGTGCCGCAACCTTATGTTTCTGTAAGAATTGCAATATACCATCTGTTGAGATGTAGCCTTCTTTTCTTAAATGGGCAGTTAGGAATATCAAGAAAATTACTATTAGCCCGAAGAATAATTTCTTAGTATTAAGTCGCTGATTCATAGAAAGGAAAAACCGATTAACCCATTTTTTTATAGAGGTTACGGGTTTTTCAATTGGCTTAACTCCGGTCATTAATTCAAGCAAATGATATGCCTTTTGCCCTTCTTGGAGAAACTTACCCTTACAGCCCATACAGTAAGTAACTATAGGACTACCATTTGATGCCTTAATAACCTTTTCAGTAAATTTCTCAGATAAACCATTAGACAGTGAATTGATTCCTCCTCCATACCCACAACAGGAAGGTCTCACCGATTCCTTTATTTCAGCCTGTAATCCTCCCTCTCCCTCCTTTATAAAAGGAGGGGATCCAGAAAGTCCCCCTTTGCTAAAGGGGGAAGGAGGGGGATTACTAATCTTATTGTCTTCTTTTAAAAGAACTTTATTGAACATTTGCACATATGCCTTCGCTCGCTCTCTTATCCCATCTATTCTAAAAGAAGGACAGGGGTGGTGGAGGAATAATCCCCCATTACTTTCTTTGACCCCTCTATATCCCCCCTTGGTAAGGGGGGAATTAAAGAGGGGTAGGGAGGGATTGTCAGCCAACACCTTCAATATATGTTCAACCTTAATCTCTGGAAGATAAGAAGAAAGTATCTTAGTACAATTCATACATCCAGTAATCAGTTGAGTAATCTTATTTTTCTTGAGTCTCTCTTGTATTCTCTCTGTTGCCTTTTTTGCTGAATCAACATCACCCAGTTGGTAAAGGGGGTCAAAACAGCAGTCCAGGACTAATCCAACTTTTTTATTCAAATGCTTACTGATTAAGCGAACAGTCTTTTTGACTATTTCAGGGCTTGTCCCGGATAAACCACATCCTGGCCAGAAAACTGTGCCTGTGGCTGGATAATAAGAAAAGGGGAATCTGTGCCCTCTCATAGCAAACCCTTGAGCAGAATGCATTGCATTCCGTACATTGTCTGGAACATGACCATTGCTCAATAAAGTTGATTTCATCTCAAATAATGCATCTGACGGACTCAGCTTTTCTTTACAAACCGTATCGCATGCCTTGCAATTTGAACAGAGAAAAACTTTTTCAGGTTTCTCAGTAATTATCTCATTAGGCATGCCATAAGTGTCTAAAAATGGGCATACCCTTTGACACCTTTTGCAGGACGTACAGGTTTTCAGAAATTCCTTAATCTGTAAGGATAGTTCCATACTCATCAAGTGTTTTAAATATTTTTTCTGTGCTTATAAACTTTGAGGGTCCTGAGAGAATATTCCATTCAGCCTCTTTAAATATTTCACTGCATTGCTGAACACTCATTCCTCTCCTGCCCTCTGTTTCTTTTTCTGTATCGCGGGGATTTGTCCCAGCTTCTGCCCACAAGAGGTTAGCTCCTGCTGCAGCGCCAACAACATTTGGCTCGTGCGTGCAATTCCCTGGAATCTCATAACCGAGGGCCAGTCTTACAACAGAAAGGATATGGGCCATCCTCGTCTCGCTAACGGCGCCGAATCTTGCCAACTCTGTGTTTGCTATAGGGATTCGCCTGGCAGCACCACTATAAACTGGATTTGCTTCCCGTGTGATGATCGTTTTCTCAACGAGTTCTTCAATCGTATGTTCTGGTCCCACAGGCTCAACGCATGTTCCTAAAAACAACCCTGCATCTTTAGCATGTCTAAAAGTCTTAAGCCTCTTCTCCGGTGGGATTGTTGTATCCCTTCCCTCGCCTAATCTCAAAGCATGATATACCCCCGAAAAGCCTGCATCCTTCAACTGCACGGCCTGTCTTTCAGAAAAGTCATCAATGTTGGCTACGAGGATAGTATCTGGTCTCAGTGATTTCCTAACCTCCTGTGCTACTTCGATAAACTTTTCAAAAGGATACTGTGCTGTGGTCATAAGGTATATTGCATTGGCTCTGTCAGATTCGAATTCCTGGACACGAGTTAAAATCTCCTCAACCGGCAGGTCAACACTCTCAGAAAAAACTTTATTACAGGCTGCAAAAGAACAAAACTGGCAGTTGCGTGGACAACGAGCAACATTGAGACCGACTTGAGCATGCACCTCTGCAAGACCATCTGATGCTATTTCACAGATCTGTCTTGCTGCAGATTTTATTAACGCTGATTCATAAGAGAACAAAGGGACCTCAAATAAGAGAGCTATCTCTTCTGCGCTCAGTACGCCACGTGACAATGCCTTTCGAACAACCTGATTGACCATGTATTACCTCATATTTTTTTCATTTATACAGTTTGATAAGCATAAAGGGGCTCACACCAAACATAAAGAGCAAGGCAATAAGGACATTTTTCAAACTCACAAAAATAGGAGATAAAGGATAACCCTTTTTCAGTCTCCTCGACGATGCAATGACTTCTAAAGGCATGTATTTAAATTTGCCAAACTTTCTTATTCTCATTGACATATCAATGTCCTCAAGGAATGGGTATTCCCTGAATCCACCAATTTTTTCAAAGACATCCCTTTTTAAAAATATCGCCTGATCACCATAAGGCAGGGAACATATCCTTGCCCTCACATTAGCAAAAAGTTCCACAAGTCTTGTGGATATGGAGTTATCATCGAATTTAAGTCTGAAAAAGCCACCGATGTATTTATCAAATATTTCCGTTTTGTCATGCTGAACTCGTTTCAGCATCTCCTTAAACCCTGAATCAAGTTCAGGGTGACATAAAGAAGATACTTCATTTGCAATGACTGTATCAGCATGAAGAAAGAGGAGAATATCACCTTTTGCTAATGAGGCACCCTTATTCATCTGGATACCTCTTCCTTTTTGCGATTTAATTACAACTGCCCCTGCATCCTGAGCAATCTCTCTTGTCTTATCAGCACTTCCTCCATCAACGACGATAATCTCTAAAGGATTCAGTCTCTTAGCTGACTCTAAACAAGCCTTTATAGTGCTTTCTTCATCCAATGCCGGGATTATTACAGATATACCCTTATTTTGCACTTGCCACTTTGTATATCAGGACGACAGGTTTCCCATCGCCGGGAAGGACATCAGCACGTCCTTTAAAGTGTGAATTCGGATTGAGGAACCGCTTTATTGAACCTGTCTGTGGATAGTTCAAATTGCTTGAAATGGATATCCAGCAACTTTCCAGACAGGTTATGCATCCAGTCTTCTGTTCTTCTGACGCCTTTCTGTTTCCTCCAAACTTGATGTTAACACCCTTCCCTTTTTCATCTACAAATATCTCATTCAGCGAAAGTTCTTTCCCCAATCCAGGCCATGTGGCTTTGACATCTAAGGTATCTCCTTCCACATATTGACCGATTGTATCCTTATTTAGATTATTACCTGGCTTCGCACCTATCTTCATCAGAGCATCATGAAAATCCAACTGGTTTGCGTAGGACCTCAAGATTGCTCTGTCCTGAAACCTGCCGTCTTTAAACACAACTCCCCAATGGACATTCCATTGGTGAACATTCATCTCATGAACTTCTGTATAGATGAGCACCCTTTTCCCTTTCTCGTCTATTATCAAAGGATTTTCTTTTGTTGGGGAATCCTGCGGTTCAATCGCACCAGCCTTTGCTATAAGTTTGATCTTGCCTTTTTCTTGCTGATCAGCAAACGCCATTAACCCATTCATAGAGTAAAGTCCTGCAACGACAAGACCTGCCCCTATTGCCTTAAGAAACTCACCCCTGCTGATTCCATCGGCATTTTCCTTGCTTACTTTCTTTTCATCCATATTTCCTCCCTTTCTAAAGTGCTTTTTCTGCCATTAGAACAGGCTATGGACAACCACAACCTCTGGCATCAAAAAGCATAAAAATTCATTCTCCAGTACTTTCTCGGTGTAATTTTTATACTTTCTTTAGGCTTATTATTTTAATAATAAAAAACTAAAATCTATAAATCAAATAGATTATGTCTATATAAAAAATTAATTTATAGATTTTGTCTTAGTGAAAACTCCGCCTTAAAGGGTTCTCGATTTATTAATTGCAGTTTTCGACAGTATGTGAGTATCACCAATGCGCAAGGTGAATTGGATGGTGTTCAGATAGTCTAATATAGAGCTGGCTGAATTTCGGCCTATACCTATTAGTTCTTTAAACCGATAAACATCAATCTGACCATGGCTAAGGATATACTCCTTTACAATTTTCTTAATCTGATCAATGGCCTCTCTGTGGGTATAGAGCTGCCGGTTGCTGTCTCGACGCTGTTCTATAAGAATGAGATGCCCCATTTTTCTCAAATACGTCATAACTTTCTGCACCTCATAGGGGTCAATGTGATCCATTGACATGAGTAACGTGTTGAGTGCAAAGGGCTTAAATCCGCTCTGGCCGGCGAATTCCATGATCTTCTGACGGATGGTCTCCTGAACAGGTTTCAGCCTCGAATCAAAATCGACTAAACGAAGGATTCCTCCTTTAGAAAGGATGGGTTTCTCGCAGGATAGATCCTCAATTACATAATTGAATAGTGTATGATCCAGATCTTTAAGATAGGATGATTTTACTTCATCCTTCGGGATTTCAACCTCAAGAGGGTTTTTCTCACGGAACTCCTTCAAGATATTTAAAAGCTGGTCTTTCAATGCCTCATAGTTTTCCTTATGAAAGAATTGATCACTTCCTAAGGAAATGGCCTCCCCCCCCATCTGGAGGGAAGTAAGGATTTCCAGAATTCTTTTTGTACTCAAGCGCATACTCTCTCTAAAGTTTTTGATTCCGACCGGAGAGTGCCTCTCCCCCTTTAGCACATCTTCAATGATTTCCTCATCCGTTCCTTCCATAAGAAGCCTCAGATGTTGGATCTTCTTCTCATCTCTTTTCCTGTATTTCTGGCTCTCAATCTCTAAGATAGTGCCTCCTCCAATGGTTACAACAGGGCTCAGCGTTCGTACAATGAATCGATCAAAAGGAAGGGGAGCGAGTTTATCACTTAAGCGGAATTGCACAAAGGCCGTCTCCCCCGGATGCATAATTTCTCTATCCATAAAGACTATGAGGACATTGGTCTTACTCGCTCCTGAATAAAACCTTACACGGGTACGGTTTTTCAAAGGGTCTGCCTGGGAAGATAGATAATGAAAATGGACATTGAGAAAATAGGAGGTCCGTAAGGTGTCAGCCTCGCTTACCACCATCCCCTTTTGAATCTCCCTTAGTTCTATAGCACGCATATTTAGCCCTACCCGCTCCCCGGCTTGGGCTTTATCGGCCCTTTGATGATGAACCTGAATAGCCCGAACCTTAACCTGCTTCCCTATGGGATAAATCTCTACTACATCCCCAACTCTTACCGCCCCAGAGGCTACGGTTCCCGTGACAATAACTCCAAAGCCATCACTATGAAAGGTCCTATCTATAGGCATATAAAAAATCCCCCCTGAGTCTTTCTCAAGGGTTTTCTCGTAAAACGTTTTCAAGGTGTTTTCAATTTCTGCCTTACCCTGGCCTGTTTTGACGGAGAAAGGTATTATGGGAGAATCTTCAAGGAACGTATCTTTCGTCAGGCCTTTAATTTCTTCGATGGCCATCTCTAAGACCTCATTATCAACCAGATCTATCTTTGAAAGAACCACAAACCCTTGCTTAATTCCCAACAAATTCAGGATATCTAAGTGTTCCCTAGTCTGGGGCATAACTCCGTCATCTGCTGCCACTACCAGCATTACAACATCTATCCCCCATATGCCTCGAATCATGTTTTTTATAAGACTCTCATGGCCTGGGACATCTATAAAGGCTATCCTTTGCCCGGAGGGTAGCGTATATGGAGCAAAGCCTGGCTCAATAGTCATCCCCCTGCGTTTTTCCTCCGGCCTTTCGGTATCAATGCCAGTCAGTGCCTTAACCAGGGTTGTCTTTCCGTGATCAACATGCCCTGCAGTGCCTACAACTATATGTTTCGAGGTTTTATCCATCATTAAAATGGAGGGGGCAGGGGGAATCGAACCTCCTCCCCATTTCTTAGACGAGGCCAACGGGTTTGCAGCCCGTGGGGCGCCCAGCACCATTGCCCCCATAAAGGCTCCCTTATTCCAGAAAAGGAATCAACCTATTATTTTTCATTATCTTATCTTAAAATAGTTAATATCTATGAATCAAATAGTTAATATCTATATTAAAGGAATGACTTATAAAATTTTTTATAGATAAATACGTAGCAGGGGGTTCTTCAGCCCTTAGCTTCTAAGGGATACGCAGGCCTTTGAAATGGGAAAAGAGAAATTCTTTGCTAACTAAGACCTGTCGAGCGAGATTCTTCGGTCACTTTGTTCCTGAAATGACAGAAAGCGAAGGATATCTTTGTAATGGGGAGTAATTACCATATCGAAGCTCGTTAATTAAATCTTCAACACTATAAATATTCTTTTCAAATACGGTAACGATTTGACCGACTTCATCGAGAGTATGGGCGTCGCTGCCGCCGATTATTTTTACACCATTGGTGTTTTTCAAAAGCCATTCCCTACATAATTCATCCTCAGAAGGTCGGTTTCTGCCGTTTAACCCTTCGATTATCGTTGAGTTGTTAAGAATGTTCGGGTCTACCGGTCTATCTTTACGGAATGGATGTGCAGGGATTGCAACTCCACCTTCTTTTTGAACCCATTTCAGCAGATTCTTTGCATCCATACATTTTGGAATCTGTTCGACAGGTCCAAAGATGAGGAAATCCCCTTTTTGTGTCGTATATTCAATCCCAACAATAGCACAAATCCCAAAGACCTCAGTTTGATTTTTGAGAATAGATAATGAATCAGTATTATCATGGTCTGTTATACAAACGCCATCTAACCCTCTGTTTTGTGCCTGTCGGATAAGTTGGCGAATTCTTATAACGCTACAAGGGGAAAACCGTGTATGGATATGCATATCTATTATCATAATTTCATGATAGGCCTCGTTATGCATGATTGTCAAATAGATAGAATCAATGAAAATGCTTTGACAAATAGTGTTTATCTATTAGTATAATCGGCATTTCCTGTGGTATAAATGGAAATGCGGTGTATTTTAGTAATTTTGGACGGCATTGGAGATAGAGGACAGGAATGTTTTGAAGGCAGGACACCACTTCAAGCAGCATATACGCCCAAAATGGATTACCTTGCATCTACCGGTATGAATGGCTTATTTCACAGTTTGGTGCAAGGTATGCCGATGTCAAGCGAGACAGCCCACTTCTTAATTTTTGGTTATGAAATTGATGATTTCCCTGGAAGGGGCATCATTGAAGCCATAGGTAAAGGGGTAAAAGTCGGGGATAATGATGTAGCTGTCCTATGCCACCTATGTTCTGTGGATTTAAAAAATGGCAACCTCTTCCTTACATGGGGCCGTCCTGAGATTTCCGATGATGAAGCCCGAATGCTCAGGGAAGAAATACAATCTTTCAGAGCTGGGCAGGTTAAGATCATCCTCGAGCCCTCCAAAAATATTGATGGATTCCTCATTCTGAACGGTAATGTATCAGATAAAATCACTGACTCTGACCCGATCTATGAAGGGAAGGCAGTTATAGAAATTATGCCAACGCTACAGAAGAAGGCATCTGCATCTTCAAGGAAGACAGCCTTGGCATTGAATAAGTACCTGATCTGGTGTCACCAGAAACTTTCGGATCATCAGATCAACAAGGAGCGTATCGCAAAGAACCTCTCCCCTGTCAATGCCCTTGTTACTCAGAGGGCAGGCAAAAGGAAAAAGTTGATGACTTTTAGAGACAAGTGGGGACTTCGAGGATTATCCATTTCTTCCGGACAAATTTACTGGGGATTATGTAGTGAATTGGGGATGGACACGATGAAGGTCAAAGACACCGGCAATCTTGAGGAAGATTTGAAATACCGTCTTCGTCTCGCAAAGGATGCGCGTGATTATGAGTTCATCCATGTCCATACGAAAATGCCTGATGAAGCAGGGCATACAAAAAACCCTTCGTATAAAAAAGAGGTCATTGAGGCAATTGACCGTGCGATGTCTGTCGCTGTGAATGAAATTATAACAGACACTGAAGTCTTACTTGTTGTTACAGCCGACCATTCCACAGCAAGTTCGGGCATCATGATACACACTGGCGAAACAGTCCCCCTCACAATGGTCGGTAAATATGTAAGAAGGGACAAGGTGGGAGAATTCAATGAAATAACCTGCTCAAGAGGTGGGCTGGGGATCGTAAGGGGAAAGGAATTGATGTATCTTATCCTTAATTTTCTTGACAGGGCAAAGATGCAGGGACTTATGGATACGCCAGTTGATCAACCTTATTATCCTGGAAACTACAAACCTTTGAGACTATGAAAGATATGGATGAGAGATTTCTTGAGGTTTTAGCCAACAAACCAGATCTTATTGTAGATTTCCCTGACTGGATGCTCCCAGATTCAACAGCTAATGAAATCAGAAGCACTGAAAATGTTGCAATAGCAGAAATAGCGGGGAGGGATAGCATTGCTGCCGTTATCCGTGCATGTGAAATATGGCATATTAAAGCGGTAGTTCCAACAATAGCTTATACTGGTACAGAATATGGAGACTGGAAGGTTCTTTTCGAAAAGATAGAGTTATTGGAAAATAGATTACAACAAAAAAAAATTAAGGTATTCGACCCGATTGTGATAGGTTCACCAAGATTCTGGTGGATTCTGTGTGGAAGATATACAACAAAGCTGTCCAATACATGTGGATTTTACTCTCACTGCATAGGCTGTCACCTCTATTTGCATGCTATAAGAATACCTATTGCCAATAAACTAAATTGTAACCTGGTGATAGGCGGGGAAAGAGAATTTCACGATGAAAGGATTAAGATTAATCAGATAGGAATTGCCCTTGATGCCTATAGCGCCTTTTTAAAGAAGTTTGATATTGAGCTTTTTCTCCCCCTTCGATATACAAAATCAGGCAAGGAAATAGCGGCAATTATTGGTCTGCACTGGGATGAAGGCGAACAACAGCTTGAATGTGTTTTGAGTGAAAATTATCGAGAGGTTGATGGTAGTGTTTCATACAATGAAGATGTTATAAAAAAATATTTTGATGAAGTCGCATTAAAAAAAGCTGAAGAGATCATACAGGTTTATCTTACAAAAAATACCTTATTATGAAAAAACCTATCTTAAATGATTTTTGGACAGACCCCCTCTAACTGGACACTGCCCTAAGGTTCAGAAATGTAGATAGTTCATGTAAATGCTTTTCTGCTTCTTCTTTTTCATTGAAAGATAGTATTTCTAAGGAAACGTTAGGACCAGAAAGAACTAAAGAATACACTATGCTCAGATAGCCTTCCTCAATGGCCACTTTTTTAGGAGAAATTTTAATCGAATCAAAATCAGTTATTGGCCGGATTTTACTTTTCCTAAAAAACAATACCTGTGACCACTTATTGATTGTTTTATCCCTGAGGTTTATTTCCAATACTTTTTTCTTTGTTATGAGAAGAAATATAAGCAGAGCAATAAGCATAAAAAACAAATAGTGATCTCGACTCAAAGCCATGTTATTC
>JBGQMP010000008.1:0-12892 GCA_041500685.1 Thermodesulfovibrionia bacterium
AACAAAAAAACATCTTCACCTGTTATTAGGTGCTCTGCTTGCCTTTCTTGTTGTAGATGGAACTGCCATTTTAGTCTGTTCATATATTTCAGATATTATTCCCGTTAAATTGTTAAAAATCCTTTCAGGAATCATATTTATCATTCTCGGTGTATTGATACTAAAAAAGAATAAAGCAAAGGAAGAAAGGATAATATCTTTAAGAAATTCCTTTCTTTCAGGGTTTACATTGATTTTTGTGACAGAGTGGGGAGATAAGACACAAATTGCTTCAGGGGCATTCGTAATGAAATACAATGCCCTGATGGTTCTCATAGGTACCATGACAGCCTTGACCTTACTGTCGGTCATGGCTATCTATTTAGGCAAATTTATTTCACAGAAAGTGGATAAAAAGGTGATGACAAAAATTGCTGGAATTGTATTTATCGTAACGGGCATATCCTTCTTTTTATTTTAGAGGCGTGGATGTTCCTTTCTGTATTCTCGTGGAGTTTCCCTGAGTCCTCCTCTCCCCCAGATCCCGAGACTTTTACTTCTTGCCTCATCCTGTGCCTTTTTGAATTCATCAACATACCTTATGTTTGGTGTGACAGTAAAGAGCATAGCATAACCATCTCTTAGCATCTGTATATTTATCATTCTTCTATCAGTTGTCCATACATAGGATAGAAGTCTTCCGTATTTATCTCTTTTTTCTATATCAAACTCGAGGGAGGCTGTCCCTTGGGACGTACTTAACAGCTCCTGTAAATGTCTCTTTGCCCTCTGACCCCATGGCCCCTGATGGAGTTCAGGTGCATCTATGCCAATTAACCTCACTCTTTCTCTCTTACCCCCTAAAGGGACAGTTATTGTATCACCATCATCCACCTTGACAACCTTCACATATTCAGCCTTAGACTGCTTAGACTGTGTCTCTGCCTGGTATCTGCCATAAAGGCTAAAAAGCAATACCGCTATTGAGGCTGTAAGACCTATAAGTATTTTCAAAATTCTTTTGTTCATATGATTCTCATTTTTAATTTAAAGTTGAAGCCAAGCAAGGTTTCCTCGATAGTATTTATGAAAGGTAATCACTAAAGCGAAAGGATTAAAACCGAAAACCTTTTTATTAGTTGTTTCACTTTGACAGGGCTGATCTTATTCCCTTTACAAGGTCATCTAAATCAACATCCCTCACGGTTCTTGCATCGATTATCAAAGAGTCCTCTCTTATCCTTGATATAATTGGAGGGGTACCCGCTCTCAATCTTTCCTCAAGCTCATTCACGGAGAGATTATCGGGTTTCATTGAAACCACATAGGTTGGGAAATCAACCTCTGGCAGTGAACCCCCTCCAGCCCTTGAAGAATCCGCCATTACCGCAATATCGGCATCTTTTATTTCTTTCTTCAATCTCCTCGCTATCCTGTTTGCTCGCCCCCTTATCTCTTCAGGTTTCTGCAGGAGCATCTTGAGGGTCGGCACATTCTCAATCGCCTTCTCTTCTTCGATGTATTCCATGAGTGTTGCTTCAAATCCGGCAAGGGTAAGTTTGTCTATCCTCATAGCTCTTGTTATTGGATTTTTCTGAATCCTCTCTATATATTCTCTTTTACCAACAATAACACCACCTTGAGGTCCACCAAGAAGCTTGTCTCCGCTGAAGGTAGTTATATCAACGCCTGAACTCACAATGTCTTTAACCACCGGTTCGTCAGAGATGCCAAAAGGCTTTAAGTCGATGAGGCAGCCGCTTCCGAGATCAAACATCACAGGGATCTGATACTTCCTGCCAATACTTACAAGGCCTTCTACTGATACTTCTGCGGAGAATCCCATGACCCTGAAATTGGATTTGTGGACTTTTACGATGAGGGCTGTATTGTCATTAATCGCCTTTTCATAATCATAAAGGTGAGTTTTGTTTGTCGTCCCGACTTCTCGTAGTATTGCACCGCTTGCTGCCATTACTTCAGGCATCCTGAAAGAACCACCTATCTCAACGAGTTCACCCCTTGAAACAATCGCCTCTTTATCTTTTGACAAAGTGTTAAGACAGAGCATGACTGCTGCGGCATTGTTGTTGACAATGAGTGCATCCTCTGCACCCGTGACTTCCCTGAGAATTCTTTTGACATGAGTATATCTTTTACCTCTTTTGCCTTCTTTCAGGTCATATTCCAGAGTGGAATAACTCTCAGCGACTTTTTTGATGTTTTCGATGGCCTTTTCAGAGAGGAGAGAACGGCCGAGGTTTGTGTGGATTACAATACCTGTAGCGTTTATGAGTGGCCTGAGGCTATAGGAGGAGAGTCTTCCGATGATATCTTCTATCTCGGCCATCATATATTCTTCAGAGGTGTCTGAAGTAAGACCCTTCAGAATTTCCTTTCTCCTCAAATCAATCACTTCTCTGATCGCCTGAATGACATATCTTCTCGGATAGGTCTTCAGCCATTCAATTACTTGATTGTTCCTCAGGATTTCATCCACTGAGGGTAAGTTCGAGAGAAATTTCTGTTTTTCCTCCATGTCCTTTTCTACCATAAAAAAGTTAAAAATTAAAAGAGAAAAATTAAAATAGTAAGCATCTCCCAATCCATTATGGCAGGATATAGTATCTGAGCGGTTTCTTTTGCCGCTGCCTGAGGTAAAAAGCTTATTCTCATTGAAAAGCCCCATTATGGTAGAATAATTTTATGTTCCACGATATTCACGAAGAGTGTGGGATATTCGGGGTATATGGGCACCCTGAGGCAGCAAATCTTACCTACCTCGGATTATACGCACTTCAGCACAGGGGACAGGAAGGCTCTGGCATATGTTCAGCCGATGGAAGGCATCTCTTCCTTGAGAAATCCAGGGGACTTGTTGCTGATGTCTTCAACGAAAAAAGACTGAGAAGGCTCCCTGGTCATATAGCCATAGGGCATAACCGATACTCTACAGCAGGAAGCAGTATCCTGAGGAATGTCCAGCCCATCGTGGCTAACTTTGCCCTCGGTACCCTTGCAATCGCACATAACGGAAACCTTGTCAATGCCATAGAACTCAGGGCATCCCTTGAGGATGATGGAGCTATATTTCAGTCCTCCTCAGACAGTGAGGTCATCGTCCATCTCATAGCCCATGCAAAAGGAGATGACTTCCATGAAAGGGTTCTTCATGCGCTGAAGCAGATCCATGGTGCCTTCAGCCTTTTAATCATGAGAGAAAAAGAACTCATTGCCGTCAGAGACCCCTATGGAGTAAGACCCCTTTCTCTCGGTATCAAGGATGGTGCCTATGTCATTGCCTCTGAGACCTGCGCCTTTGACCTCATAGGAGCAACGTACGTAAGGGACATAGAGCCAGGAGAGGTCTTCATCATAGGGGAGAGTGGGTTAAAATCCATGAGTCTCAACAATGCAAAGAGGGCATTCTGTGTCTTTGAGTTCATCTATTTCTCAAGACCTGACAGTAACATCTTTGGCGGAGTGAATGTGAATGAGATGAGAAAGGAATTCGGAAGGCAGCTTGCACGGGAGTCCCATACCGAGGCAGACCTTGTTATCCCTGTGCCTGACTCTGGTGTGCCCGCAGCATTAGGGTTTTCCGAGGAGAGCAACATACCCTTTGATTTTGGCCTCATACGGAACCACTATGTTGGCAGAACCTTCATAGAACCAAAGCACAACATAAGACATTTCGGTGTGAAGATAAAGCTCAACCCTGTGAGGAAACTCCTTGAAGGCAAAAGGTTGGTTGTTATCGATGACTCAATCGTGAGAGGGACAACAAGCAAGAAAATCGTGAAGATGCTGAGGGAAGGAGGAGGTGCAAAAGAAGTACATCTGAAGATAAGCTCTCCCCCTACCATCGGCCCCTGCTTTTACGGTATCGATACACCTACAAGGCAGGAACTCATCGCATCCACTCACCTCGTTGAGGAGATCAGGAAATACATCACTGCCGACTCCCTTGCCTATCTAAGTCTCGGAGGACTCAAAAAGATTATCCCTGATCCTCACCATTACTGCACTGCCTGTTTTGATAACCATTATCCTATCAGTTTCCCCGGTGAACATCTTGAACAGATGGAATTCTTATTCAGGTAGGAACAGTTGATAACCTCTACACTGAGGGACATATTCAGAATCAATCTTGATGTCAAAAAATATGAAAAGGTTCTTATCTTTACTGACAGGCCTTCCGAAAAAGAAGAGATAGATGAATCAGATAAAGAACGAAGGTTAAAGCTCAGATCTCTCTCTCTCTTTGCTGCCGAGATAGGCAAGAATTTCTGTAAGACCATCTTATTCCATGAATACCCTGCTACAGGCAGTCATGGTGAAGAACCACCAGAAGAACTCTGGGAGTTCGCCTTCGGAAAGAAGGCTGTTGAGACCTTAAAGAAAGAGAGACTTTTTCTTTCTATTCTTATGAAAAATGCAGAGGATAGCGAGATAAAAAGGGCTGAAGAAATCATCAGGAGAAATAAAAAGAATGTCGTAAATTGTGTGATCGCCCTTTCAAATTATTCCACAAGCCATACGAGGTTCAGGGATTTCCTGACGAGGATCTGTGGTTGCCGATATGCAAGTATGCCTCTCTTTGATACCTCAATGCTTGATGGTGCAATGAGTGTTGACTGGAAAGCCCTCGCAAAAAGGACGGGAAGGATTGCAAAAGAAGTAAACAAGGCTGAGTTTGTAAAAATAAAGACATTAAACGGCTCCTCTCTTTCTTTCTCAAAAAGGGGAAGGAAAGCAGGATCTGATACAGGGATTCTGAAAAAGCCAGGCTCTTTTGGTAACCTTCCAGCAGGTGAAGTTTACCTCGCACCATTAGAAGGGACAGCCACAGGCAGACTCATCATTGAGTGGGCTCCGACAAGACGCCTTCAGTCTCCTATCACTCTTAGTGTCAAGGACGGCTATGTTGTCAATATTGAAGGGGAAGATGAGTATACTGAATATCTCAGCGAAAAAATTTACGAAAGAAAGGAAAATAGAAATATTGCTGAGTTCGGCATAGGCACGAATGACCATGCTACAAGGTTAGACAATATCCTTGAATCAGAAAAAATCCTCGGAACTATCCATATAGCCCTCGGCGACAACAGCTCCTTTGGTGGCAAGATTAAAACACCCTTTCATCAGGATTTCGTTTTTTTAAAGCCGACGGTAAGACTAATTCTTAAGGATGGGAGCAAAAATACCATTCTTAAATCAGGCAGACTTCTCTGCGAAGAGTGTAAATGAGAACTCTTTCCCTCGGCTACTCCCCATGTCCGAATGACACTTTCATATTCTATGCCCTTGTTCACAGTAAGATCGACACGGGAGATTTAAGTTTTAAAGAGGTTCTCCTTGACGTTGAGACGCTGAATAAAATGGCATTGAGCGCTGAACTTGATATTACAAAGATTTCATATCATGCCTTCGGCCATCTCCGTGAAGACTACTGTCTCCTTCGCTCTGGCAGTGCCATGGGCAGAAACTGTGGACCCCTGATAGTCTCGAAAGAGGATTATACCCTGAAGGATTTAAAAGGGAAAAGGATAGCAATCCCAGGCAGACTCACGACAGCAAACCTCCTTTTACAGCTCCTCACCTTTGATTCCGAGATTCAGTTATCATCAACTATTGAAATGCCTTTCCATAAGATCATGGATTCAGTGGCGAAGGGAGATGTTGATGCAGGACTGATAATTCATGAAGGCAGGTTTACCTATTCTTTTTATGGATTGAAGAGGATTGTAGATCTCGGTGAGTGGTGGGAAGATACGACAGGTCTCCCTCTACCTCTCGGGGCTATCCTTGCGAAAAGGAACTTAGGAGAAGACTTGATAAATAGGGTTGATTCTTTTATAAGAAATAGCATTGAATATTCTTTAAACCATAAAGAAGAATCAGGGGTGTATATTAAACAACATTCCCAGGAACTCGAAGGCCGGGTGATAGAGCAGCATATAAATCTCTATGTGAATGATTTTTCCTTAGATATCAGTAAAGAAGGGCTATCAGCTGTTCGGGAGCTCTTCAGAAAGGCAGAAATGAGAGGAATTATTAAAGGATCGAGGAATGACATTCTATGCGTTACGTAATTCTCGGAACTGCAGGCCACATAGATCATGGTAAGAGCGCCCTCGTAAAGGCCCTGACAGGTATAGACCCTGACAGGCTAAAAGAAGAAAAAGAGAGGGGCATCACGATTGATCTCGGTTTTGCAGACCTCAGTTACCCTGATGGTCTTACGATCGGTATTGTAGATGTTCCGGGACATGAAAGACTCGTGAGAAACATGCTTGCTGGTGCAGGAGGAATAGACCTTGTGCTTCTCGTAATTGCGGCAGACGAAGGCGTGATGCCACAGAGCCGCGAGCATCTCTACATATGCGATCTCCTGAAGATCAAATCAGGTCTCATTGTAATCACAAAGGCAGATCTCGTAGAGAATGACTGGCTTGAGCTTATGAAGGATGAAGTGAAGAACTTTGTGAAGAATACTTTCCTCGAAGGGGCACCGATAGTACCTATCTCATCAAAGACGATGTTTAATATTGACCTTTTGAAAGAAGAGATAAGGAATGTAGCATTAAAGGTTGAAACGAAGCCAACAAAGGGCCTCTTCAGGCTTCCTATAGATAGGGTTTTTACTTTAAAGGGATTTGGAACTGTTATTACCGGGACTGCTTTATCCGGTAGCATCTCCGTTGATGATGCTGTGGAAATACTTCCGAGCAATATCAAATGCAAGGTTCGAGGACTCCACAGCCACGGCAAACCCATACAGACTGCCTATGCAGGGCAGAGGGTTGCGATAAATCTTCAGGGAGTCGAGAAAGAGGAGTTGAAAAGGGGAGATTCTGTTGTGCTGCCAGGAAGATTTATTCCAACAAAGACGATTGATGCCAAAATAGAACTCCTTCGTGATGTGCCGCCTCTCAAGAGTAAAAAACTCGTCCATTTCCATCTTGCCACTTCAGAGACCATTGCGAGGGTCATCCTCTATGGCAGGGATGAGCTCAAACCAGAGGAAAGTTGCTACTGCCAGTTCAGGCTTCGGGATCCTGCGATCTCCATGTCTGAAGACAGATATATCATCAGGAGGTTTTCTCCTGTTGAGACGATTGGTGGAGGAGAGATATTCGACCCGTCTCCACCGAGAAGGAGACAGAAAGACATTGCTGAAACCCTGATGACCTTCGAGAAGGGCAGCCTCAGTGATAAGATCTCTTTAAAGGTTCTCCAGTCGGGACTCCATGGTATTTCTATAATGGCTATCGAAGGGTGGATAAAGGCTGAGATACCTGCAATAAGAGAATCCATAGAAATGCTCAGAGGAAAAGGGATACTCTTTGCTATAGAAGATGTACTCATCCATAAGACCCTTTCCGATTCTTTCAGGGAAAAGGTTCTTCAGACCTTGAAGGATTTTCATGCGAAAAACCCCTTGAAACCAGGAATGCCAAAAGAGGAACTCAGGGTCTCACTCAATATAGAACCAAGACTCTTCAGTGGATTGATTACCCTCCTTAACGACGTTGTTTTGGAAAAGGAGATAATCCGTCTCAGGACCTTCAGTACCGTTCTATCCCAGGCAGAGGAGACACTGAAGGCGAAGATACTGGAGCTTCTCCAAAAAGGCGGGTTTCAAGCTCCGACCAAGGAAGAATTATCTCAATCTCTCAAGCTGGATCAGAAACATCTTTCTGATATTTTGAAACTCATGGTGAAAGAAGGGAGTCTTATAAGAATCAGTGAGTCAATGTATTTGACTTCTCCTTTTTACAATAAGATGACTGAAGCCCTCAAGAATTTTTTTAGTGAAAAGCCTGAAATGACGCTAGCAGAATTCAGAGACATCCTCAACACAACAAGAAAGTACGCCCTTCCGATTTTGGAATATCTTGATTCAAAAAAGATTACCCTCAGAGTGGGGGATATAAGAAAGCTCCTGCTCAAATAATAAAGTACTGCAAAATAAAACTTTGACAGCGATATTTTCTATCTGTTATCATTTAATCAAATATGTAATCATAGGAGGCAATATGGTACGTACTCAAATCCAGTTAACAGAGGAACAGGCAAAGACATTAAAAAAATTGGCCTTATCACGACATCTTTCTATCGCGGAGCTTATAAGGCAGGCAGTGGATAGCTTTATCAAAACGGGTGCTGTCATAGATATTGAAGAAAGGCGAAAAAGGGCGCTTGATGTAGTAGGACGATTCAGTTCGGGTAAACATGATATTTCTAGAGAACATGATAAATATCTTGCAGGGGCTTTCAGCAAATGAGAATCTTCGTAGACACTTCAGGCTTTTTTGCCTTACTTGACAGAGATGATGCCGATCATAAAAAGGCAAAAAAGATTTGGAGCGATGTGCTTAATCCTGAAAACACCCTTATTACCAGCAACTATGTGATTGTTGAGAGTTTTGCTCTTATACAGCACCGCCTCGGATTAGAAGCGGTAAGAGGATTTCATGAAGACATGTTGCCCTTAATAAATATTGAATGGATTGATGCCGAGATACATAAATTTGGAGTAAGTGCTCTTCTCGCTGCTTCAAGACGTAAGCTTAGCCTTGTTGATTGCGTTAGTTTTGAGACCATGCGTACTTTAGGGATTAAGACAGTTTTTGCTTTTGACCCTCATTTTGTTGAACTGGGTTTTAAGTGTATTCCGTAAACTCTTCTCAATAGAATTACATTTTCCATCATTTTCTTTTAACCTTCAGCCCGTCTTGCTCACCTTGAGATTCATGCCCGGGAAACACAGAACAAATAGATTCTTTACTAGTTTGTCTTCCCCTGAAACAAGACTCAAAAACCAATGGCTCTAATCTCAGGGAGAAAATAGAAGCATCCCTCTCATTTCTTTCTACGTTAAGCTTTTAATAAGCAGCAATTAAGGATAGCTTTGCTAAGAGAAAAGATTCACAAAATTCCAAGCAGAACTAATTTTTCACTAACTTCATAAAGAAAATCTTCAAGAGTAACTTCCCTTGTGCCATCTTCAGAAAAATCATGACTGTCAGGATTCTTTACCTAATGGCTATGCCATGCCCCACCATCGCAATCTCTGCCAAATAACCTTTGATTGCCAGATACAACAACATAGTCTTTGATGTTTTTTTGGGACATTCTGGCTTTTGCACTTCCGAGCTAAAAAGGGGCTCCACCACCTTCCAATTCAGAGAACAGAGAAGACAAAACATGTTAATTGATAAAATCATCTGTGGTATGATAATCGAAGGATCTTGTAAGACAGGAAGAGACCATGAGAACCCTTCAGGAAATTAAAGAAATCTTAGAAGAGCACAAAGAAGAAGTAAGTCGGAAATACAAGGTGAGCGAAATCGGTATCTTCGGATCCTTTGTGCGTGGCGAACAGAAAAAAAGAAGCGACCTGGATATCCTTGTGGAATTCGATGAGGAAAACATCCCCAGCCTCCTTAAACTCATCGAGATGGAGAGGTACCTGCAAAGACTTCTCAGGAAAAAAATCGACCTGGTCATGAAGAGCGGCATCCGTCCTGAACTTAAGGACATCATCCTGAAAGAGGTCATCTACATATGACCAGAAAGTGGGATTTCTTTGTTCAGGATTTCTTTGTTCAGGATTTCTTTGTTCAGGATTTCTTTGTTCAGGATTTCTTTGATGCCATACAACATATCAAGACATTTATTGGTAACATGACCTTTGAGGATTTCCTCGCTGACGAAAAAACGAGGAGTGCCGTTGCATTCAAGGTAGAGAATATCGGGGAGGCTGCCAAAAATATACCCAGAGAGGTTAAGACAAAATACAAACAGCTCCCTTGGTCAGACATGGCCAAAATGAGGGATAAGATCACTCATTTCTATTTTGGTATCAATTACAAGACCGTCTGGAAAGTTGCGAAGGAAGATCTCACAGTCATAGAGCCAGCTATAGGGAAGATTTTGAGTGAGCTGAAGTCATCAGGGGCCAGTAAAAAATAGTATATCATATCTATCACTTTAGAAGGCACGCACAATCCCCTATGAGTAGGTCTTAATCTTTTAAAAAGAGACGGCGTCTGAAACAAAGAAGCCCTAATCTGTCCCGCTTATTATCCCTTTTGCCTTTCGGAGTCCAAAATCCAGAGCCTTTTTGAAAAGCCTTCTTAAAGGATGATCAGAAGCTATATCCGTCCTTTTGAACATGAAATCTATTTTTTATTCTACATAATATTATCATGGAGCTTCTACAACCGGCCCATAGTATTCCTTTGCCCCTCCAGCCAGTTCCTTGAGGCGCTTGTCAACCAGATAGTTCACGGTGTCTTCTGGATAGGTACCATCTGCTTTTTTCTCTCCTGCCGGTACACTTGTTAATATCTCGATTCCTTCATCAATGTTTTTTACAGCATAAATGTGAAATTGGCCATCCTGCACTGCCTTTACGACATCCTCTCTTAGTACCAGGTTCCTGATATTCTGATGGGGAATCATAACTCCCTGGTCACCTGTTACTCCCTTTGCTTTACACACATCAAAGAATCCCTCGATCTTCTGATTAACGCCACCTATAGGCTGAACCTCGCCCTTCTGGTTTACTGATCCTGTGACAGCTATATTCTGTCTGATAGGCAAATCAGAAAGGCTGGACAGGACAGCATAAAGCTCTGTAGAGGATGCACTATCTCCTTCTATGCCTGTATAGGATTGTTCAAAACAGAGACTCGCAGAAAGAGACAGCGGTTTATCCTGGGCATATTTCCACCCGAGGTAACCTGACAGGATGAGCACACCCTTGTCATGGATGCGCCCACTCAGTTGAGATTCTCTCTCTATGTTGATCACCCCACGCCGTCCCAGGAAGGTTTTTGCCGTGATGCGAGAAGGGCGCCCGAAGCTGAAGGTACCGAGGTCATATACAGAGAGACCATTGACCTGTCCAACAACTTTCCCTTCTACATCAACCATAAGAGTCCCTTCTACAATAAGCTTGCGGATACGCTCTGCCACCAAGTCGAGACGGTGGATCTTCTCCCTCACTGCCTTGTCTACATGTTCTCCCTTTATCATCTGGCTCTGGGATTCTTTTGCCCAGTAATCAGCTTCGATGAGCAAATCTTTTAACTGGCCAAATCTTGTAGAAAGCTTTTCCTGATCACTCACTGCTCTGGCTGCAAATTCTATGACCTTCGCAACTCCTGAACGGTCAAAGGGTAAAAGCTTCTCCTCATCGCAGCAGGCACGGATGAAACAGGCATAGGCCTTTATGTTTTCTTCTGTTTGCGCAACCTGGAAATCAAAATCAGCCTTCACCTTAAACATCTCCCAGAAATCTTCGTCATAAGCAGAGAGGAGCTGATAGAGGTTGTCGTCACCCATTACCACTATTTTTATCTCAACAGGCATAGGTTGGGGTCTCATACCCTGAGGCGTGAAAAAGCTGAGTTGCTCCATGGGGTCTTCCACCCGAACCTCTTTTGTTCTAATCACCCTTTTGAGTCCTTCCCATACTCCTGGGTTGAGCACAACATCGCGGATGTTGAGGATTAAATAGCCTCCATTAGCTAATTGGATAGCACCTGGTTTTATCATTGCATGGTCGCTCACATAGGTGCCCATGAATGCCCTTCTTTCAACCTTCCCAAACATATTGAACCAGTTAGGATTCGGTTCGATGATAATGGGAGGACCATCTGAGGAACTGTTATCCACAAAAACATTTACCTTATAAGTGATGAAAGAGTCTATGGAAGGAACAGGAGGGAAGCCAGGAAGCTGTGGAGGCAGAGGAGACTGGGTGAACATATCCAGTTTAGTAAGGGTATATTCTTTTGCCTCTTTGAGAAAACTAACCACCTCAGGATATTCGCTATAAACCTTGCGGAGCTCTTCAAGGGGGCGGGAGATAGCAAATTCTCCGGTCTTAAGATCGATCTCCTTCATTTTTTCTGCCACCTCATTCTCCATCTCCCGGAGACGGGTATACGTCTCATCAACCTTCCTCATCATTTCCAAGCGTTTATATTCAATCTCCTCCCTTTCTTTTTCCGGCAATGCCAGAAATTCCTCTCTTGACATGGGTTTTCCATCGACCATAGGCACGACAGCAGCACCCATAGGGGAAAGCTGTACCATAAGATTTTTCCCTTTGGCTTCATATTCGAGGGCATCCATAAATTCCTGATATTTTTTCTGGTGTTCCTCCATGACATCCTGCTTTCGCTTGGAGTATTCCTCACTGCTAAAGGCCTTAGGTATCTCCTCTTTCAGGGTTTTGAGCAGGCCTTCCATATGATCCCTGAAAGACTTGCCGAGACCCTGTGGTAATTTCAGGATTCCTGGACGGTCAGGATCAGAAAAGTTATACACATAGCACCAATCATACAGTTGATACTTGACTCCTTTAGCCTTTTTCTCTGCGATGAATTTTTCCAGACAGGCCTTGATGGTCACAGCCTTACCGGTTCCAGTAAGTCCTGTTAGAAAGAGGTTATATCCGGGTCTTTCTACAGCGAGTCCAAAATTGATGGAGTCGAGAGCCCTGACCTGTCCGATAAATTCCTTAAGGGGCTCTATATCTGAAGTACATTCAAATTGCAACAGTTCCTCAGGACATATCCAGCGAAGTCTCTCTACGGGAACAGCATATTTCTTAAGGTCTATTTTCCCCATATTTCCTCCCTCACAGGCTGTCTGACAATTCAAAATGCATATATTTTGTCATGCTGAATTTATTTCAGCATCTCGTATTATCGATATGTTACAACTGCGAGAGATCCTGAAACAAGTTCAGGATGACGATTGTCGGACAGGCTGTTCAACGTAAGTCTATTGAAAACACCTGAAAACTGTCAAGCTTGTGTCTTTCACCATATTATGTTGTGCTGGGAGTTATAATATAGTGTATATTAGGAAGAAAAATTAGTGTCTGTCC
>JBGQMP010000009.1:0-12835 GCA_041500685.1 Thermodesulfovibrionia bacterium
GTGGGAAACCAGCTCAAGGGTGCTCCAGACTTCTTTCCTGGAGCAGTAGTAAATCCAGGAGCTGACACCGAGGCTGCATTTGAGATGCAGATCATCAAGATGGAAAAGAAAATTGAGGCGGGTGCAAAATTCTTTCAAACCCAGGGAATATTTGACTTAGACCTCTTCGAAAGATTTATGAAGCGAGTAGAAGGCTTTAAGACACCGGTCCTGGGCGGTATCATATTACTCAAGTCAGCCGGTATGGCAAGATTTATGAATAAAAATGTAGCCGGGGTATTTGTCCCTGAGCCTCTTATTAAAGAAATGGAAGAGACAAAGGATAAGGTCAAAACCAGCATCGAGATAGCTGCAAGGCTAATTAAGGGTTTGAAGGATCTGTGTAAAGGAGTTCATATCATGGCCATCGGCTGGGAGAAAAAGATTCCGATGGTCATTGAAGAGGCTGGATTGTAAATGAAAGTTCTTGTCGTTGACAGCGGGGGTCGCGGACATGCTATAGCCTGGCAGTTTAAGAACGACCCGAATGTCACCGAGGTAATCTGTGCGCCTGGGAATGCTGGTATCGCTAGGGAGATCAGATGCGAAAATGCAAGGACTAATGAGGATATCCTAAAACTGGCCAAACGGGAAAAGGTTGACCTCGTTTTTATCGGACCTGAAAGACAACTCTCAGAAGGAATCGTTGACCTGTTTCTAAAGGAACAGATTCCTATTGTTGGTCCCACTAAAAAGGCAAGCATTCTTGAAGGAAGTAAGGCCTATACAAAATTACTCTGTAGAGAGATAGGGGTACCTGTTGCTGATTTCGAGGTTTTTGATGACCCAGAACGTGCAAAGGATTATATCAAGCATATTAAATATCCAGTAGTTGTAAAGGCAGATGGTCTTGCCCATGGGAAGGGATCTATAGTCTGTGCAAATAATGAGGAGGCTTTTCAGGCCATTGATCGTTTGATGATAGAAAAAATCTTTGGTGAAGCTGGCCAGAAGGTGGTAATTGAAAATAGGCTGTACGGAGTTGAGATATCCTATTTTGTTTTCACAGATGGTAAGTCAATAGTCCCTATGCCTGTTGCTCAGGATTATAAAAGGGCATATGATAACGATGAAGGGCTCAACACAGGCGGGATGGGTGCCTATTCTCCACACCGTCTTGAAGGCGAAAATCTCACCCGTTTAGTCTGTGAAAAAGTTGCCCTCCCTCTCATCAGGGGATTCACAGAAAAGGAGGGTATTCCGTATAAAGGGATGTTATATTTAGGTTTAATGTTTGTTGAAGAAACCCCCTACCTCTTAGAGGCAAATGTCCGTCTCGGTGACCCCGAGGCTGAAGTAATTCTCCCACGATTGAAGACATCTCTGAGCGATATCAGTTCTCAGATTTTCAACGGGGTTCTGAGTGATATAAAAGTAGAATGGAGCTCTGATTATTTTTGTGATGTCGTTGCTGCACAAGGAAGAACACGACAAATGAAGAATGGAAAAAGCAAAGGATGGTATCCTGGTTACCCTGGTCGCTATGGCAAGGGCTACCCTATCTCAGGTATCGAGAAAGCTCAAGACACTAATTGCAAGATCTTCTTTGCTGGTGTGAGTAATTCAGAGGAAAAAGGTCTGGTTACCGATGGAGGCAGGGTTCTTCATGTAGTTGGCAGAGGTAAAACTTTACAGGAGGCACAGGATATTGTCTATAAAGGTATTGATAAAATTTTTTTTGAAGGTATCCGCTACCGAAAAGATATTGGTAAGGAATAATATTAATCCTTTACTCAAGCCCTCCATAGGCATGGAGTCCTGAGAGTAACAAGTTGACACCAAGATAGGTAAAGATTACTGCCATGAAACCCAAGACAGCAACAATTGCTACCCTTTTTCCCCTCCATCCCCTGAGCATGCGGCCATGAAGATAAAAAGCATACACAAACCACGTTATCAATGACCACGTCTCCTTCGGATCCCAGCTCCAGTATGTCCCCCATGCCTGATCAGCCCAGATAGCTCCAAAAATAAGTCCACCTAACGTAAAGATCGGAAATCCAACCGCAATGCTCTTGTAGGTAATCTCATCCAAGTCCTCAGCAGATATGTTGAACTTCTCTATCACTGCCCTCAGTATTAATCCAAATCTCCAGATAGCAAATATGATTGCTGCCATTGATATCCAGCTCAGAACTTTCACTGCTCCTGATGGATGTAAAAAGGAGGCCTTGAACAGGTAGCTCTTGATGAATTCCTCAGGCTTGACTGTTACCTTGAAGGTCAAGAAATCAAGACCCATGGCAAAAAGAAACGTTATAAAGATTCCAAGGGTCACTGTCCAGAATATATACGCACCTTGACTCCTCCTGTCCGTCTTTACGATAAGGTACATGAGTCCTGTACTGTAAGAAAGGGCAAAGGCAGCATAGGAAATAAAACTCATCGTCACATGGGCTAAAAGCCAGTTGCTCTGTAGCGCCGGGATCAGAGGATGAATCTCTTTTGATACCCCTGATATATCGATGAATGCAAGGGCAAGACCTGCTACAGGTGTAACAAAGGCACCAAAAGAACGGTTCTTGTACTTGAACTCTATGATCAGATACCCCAGAATCAGACACCAGACAAAAAATATCAGGGATTCATAAAGATTTGTCAGAGGAACTGACCTCAGAATACCCATCCCGCTTATGTCATAAAATTCCTTCCACCTTACGAGGATCGCCATTGTCTGTGAAAAAAATCCAATAACCGTTACCGTTGTGGCTGCTACCCCAATACCTCCCTTTCTAAAGGCAAGATAGGTTATATAAATGATCATGGCTACAATATACGCCATGGTCGATATCCCAAAGAATACAGAACTGTCCATCTACTCCCCTCCTCCCTGCCTCTTCCTCAGAAAGATAATCATCTTCTGTATCTTCCTCTCAAAGGCAGCCCTGTTCTTATTCGCTGAGGCTCCTATGTATACCCTCGTACTGCCCTTGTCCTCTACCATCTTTACCCAGAGCTTCCTGTGACTCATGAAAAATGCTATGAACAACCCTAAGGTCATCACCATACTCCCAAGATACACTATCCATACCCCAGGGTCCCTCCTGACCTGTAGTCCCGTGTACTGCACCCCCCAGAAATCTATGAACTGTACCGTGTGACCCTCTGGTGTCCTCCACGTCTCTGGATACCTCTTCAGTATCCAGCCTGCGTACTTCTCCTTACCTGCCTCTGTGAATTCAACAAACACAGCAGGGTTGTTCATCATCTCTGAAAAGGTAAATGCCCTCCCCTGTTTGTCAAATGAAAGGGCTGGACTGAAATCCCTGATTGTCCCCTCGATCTTCGTCCCTTGTATGGTAAAGCTCTCTCCAAGAGCCAACCTCTTTACCTCTGATGCCCCAGAGGCAGAGGTTACTTTCATGATGGACCAGCCAGGTGCATTAGGTATCATGCCATAGTTGGCTTGATAAAAGGTTACCCCCTTGTAGGTAAGAGGATCATTGACCTCTATGGCCTTGCTCTTTACCTCTTTCCCATCCTCTATCACCGTCAGCCAGCTCGTGTACTTCTTCGGCATCTGTGAATTTTCATAAAATTCAACATCGAAATCATCACACCGTACACTAAACCCCAACGGCTGTATGCCATACCTCTTTAGCTTCTCTTTCAGATCCTCCTCCTTTATACCCAGAAGCCCTGATGCCTTCGCTACATTACCCCAGGATGCCTCAAGTGCCCTTAGGAGCCTGTCCCTGTCCTGCTCCTCCCCTGGATCCAAGGACGCTGAAGGTGAAAATGCTACAGGATAGCTCCTTCCTTCAGGAATATTCATGAACCCCTTGAACCCAAATGAGATCCCCACAAGTGCTCCTATCAGTATCAAAATAATGCTCAGGTGGGTTATATATACACCAAGCCTCGTATAATTGCCCTTCTGTGAGTAAAATTGATACCCCCTGTCCTCTTTCATCTCTTCATAATGAAACCCTATCGCCTTGATGGCAGCCGTAACACCTTCCTTGACCTTCTCAGGCTTGCCCTTTAAGGAGACCTCCCTCCTTATCCCAGCCTTCTCTATCTGCTCCGCTGTTAGCGGCTTAATCGGTTCCCTCACTAACTTCCATATCCT
Source organism: Thermodesulfovibrionia bacterium (assembly GCA_041500685.1). Classification (GTDB taxonomy): domain Bacteria; phylum Nitrospirota; class Thermodesulfovibrionia; order Thermodesulfovibrionales; family SM23-35; genus DASPRG01. Next base: position 4,112 of record JBGQMP010000009.1, read on the forward strand.
CGGCAGTCTGTCCAAAGAACAAATAATAATATTCGTTGAAAAGAAAACCAGTAACGCCCTAAACCACCAGGAATGATACATGTCCATGAAACCAACTGCATCAAATACCTTGTATATTGTCGGGCCAAGGGATTCCCCAAAAAGTCTGCTCAGGATAAGAATGTTCCTGGCAGGCTCTGCCCTCTGCTCAAGTACAGTACCTATTACTGAAGTCAGGGCTATCAGAGAAAATATAACTATCGCAAATTTGACAGAGGCAAATAGCCCCCAGATCCTGTTAATTACCGTCTTTCGTTCTTCTGGCAATATAGTCTCCTTTGAAAATGAATTTAATATCATACATATTTTCAAACAGGCAATACAAGAACACCCCGATATAGATAGCATTCAAAGTTAAAAACTCAACAACTATTCAGATTGTAGAGAAATTCGGGATGAAAAATGTTCATGTAGCGACATCGCGAAATTTCTAGTCTACCGGACTTAGCCTACGATTCGTAGAGCGAAGAGAGCGTTCCCGAAGGACAAAGCGGCTTCAAGACTGAAAGAGAGCAAATACTTTACAATCCTTTAATATGCTGATTATAATTAGTTTATGAGAAAAAAGATACTGATCGGAACAGCGATTCTCCTAGCGGGTTTTCTCCTGGGAGGACTTGTATTTTATTTCCTCGGCAAGATTACAGGGCAGCAAGGTGGCTATCTTCCTTACACTGGTACCCCAAATGTATCACGGCAGATAATGGAAACGGGCAGAGCTTTCTCTGAAATTGTCAGTACTGTTTCACCTGCCGTTGTAAACATTTCAACAACAAAGGTTTTTAAAAGAGACACAGAACCCTTTTTTGAGGATCCCTTTTTTGACTTCTTCAGGCCCTTTCATGACTTCAGAATGCCAAAGAAATGGAAGGAACAGAGCCTCGGCTCCGGCGTAGTAGTTTCACCAGATGGATATATCATTACGAATAACCATGTAGTAGAAAGGTCAGACGAGATCAAGGTAACCCTCCTTGATAAGAGGACTTTCAAAGGCAAGATCGTAGGGGCTGACCCTAAGACAGACATCGCTATAGTAAAGATAGATGCCTCAAACCTCCCGACAATTCCATGGGGTGATTCCGAAAAGCTTCAGGTTGGCGAGTTTGTTCTCGCGATAGGTAACCCTTATGGTCTCAGCCACACAGTCACGATGGGTATCATAAGTGCCGTTGGAAGGGCTAATGTCGGAATCGCAGACTACGAAGACTTTATTCAGACAGATGCTGCCATAAATCCTGGAAATTCTGGCGGGCCCCTTGTGAACATCAAAGGAGAACTCATTGGGATAAATACTGCAATCTTTTCAAGAACTGGTGGATATCAGGGGATAGGTTTTGCAGTGCCCAGCAACATGGTGCGCCCTCTCATGGGCCAGCTCATTCAAAAAGGAAAGATCATCAGAGGATGGCTCGGTGTTACCATACAGGAGTTGACCCCTGAGCTTTCTCAGAAATTTGGCCTTGAAAAATCTAAAGGTGCCCTTGTCAGTGATGTTGCAAAAGGTAGCCCTGCTGAGAAAGCAGGTATCATGAGAGGCGATATCATTCTTGAATTTAATAGTAAGGAAGTAAAGGATGTGGGGAGCCTGCGAAATATGGTGGCCCAGAGTAAGGTTGGTACAGACGTATCAATAAAGATACTCCGATCAGGGAAGGAATATACTATCAGATTGGTTATCGCTGAGTTACCGAGAGAAGTCGCAGAGGCTGTGCCAAACCAGATGCCTGATGAGTCAGAAATAGGAGCACTTACTGGCCTAACAGTTATGAATCTCACAAAAGAAATCGCAAGGCAACTCGGGTTTCCCAAAGACGAAAAAGGTGTTGTTGTCGTGAGAGTCGAACCAGCAAGTCCTGCTGATGAAGCAGGGATAAAAAAAGGAGATATTATAAAGGAGATGGATAGAAAGCGAGTAGACAACTTAGAGGATTTTAACAGGATTGCCTCAAATATGGGAAAGAATGAGACAGTCCTTCTTTTTATAGCCCGAGGTGACAAAAAGTTTTATGTTACCCTCAAGGCATCCTAAATAGCAGACAGTCAGTAGATAGCTTTTATGAAATACTATGGCTAACTATAAATTTAATCTTTATTTCATTTTACAAACTGTCAATCGCTGACTGCTCACAGCCAAAGAAGAAAGGAGGTGAGAAAGAATGTTTATCATTTTAAGGGTTGCAATCTTTTTAATCTTTATATTTTCAGGTTACCTCTTAGGCATTAAGTATAATTATGGCACTTATGGTGCCCTCCTGGGCGGGTTTTTAGGTCTTACTGCCATAGCCGCAGAGACATTTTTTAAGAGGGTAAAAATCGGAGCAATTATCGGAGGAATTTTAGGAATTTCCTTAGGGCTTTTGTCTGCCTACCTCCTTATGCTCCCTTTAAAACCAGTCCTCGGTGAAGATATATCATCGGTATCATTTGGGCTGATGGCATTATTTGGTTATGGAGGGCTTCTCTTTGGAATAAGCAAAGGTAAGGAGATTTCGATTGCCGATATCTCCAGGCTCTTCAGGGGGCAAAGTCTTGAAGAGAACTTCAAAATCCTAGACACAAGTGTCATCATAGATGGTCGTATTGTGGATGTATGCGAATCAGGGTTCCTCGAAGGTGTCTTCATACTTCCCCAGTTCATACTCCAAGAATTACAGCATATAGCGGATTCACCTGACCCCATAAAGAGGGCAAGGGGAAGACGAGGACTCGATGTCCTTCACAAGATCCAGAAGATGTCCCAGATAACTGTAAGAATCGTTGATGAGGATTTTCCAAAGATAAAAGAGGTTGATGCAAAGCTTGTTGCCTTGGCAAGGCTCCTAAACGCGAAAGTGATAACAAACGATTTTAATCTTAACAAGATCGCAGAGCTCCAGGGGGTTTCAGTCCTTAATATCAATGAACTTGCGAACTCCCTGAAACCTGTTGTGCTTCCAGGTGAAACAATGAAGGTTTTCATCCTCAAAGAGGGAAAGGAATACAATCAGGGGGTTGCATACCTTGACGATGGAACCATGGTTGTCATAGAAAATGCTAGAAGATTAATAGGCAAAAATTCCGATGTAACTGTTACGAGCGTGCTGCAAACAACAGCAGGGAGGATGATATTTTCAAAGCTCAAGGAAGACTACGAGAGGGAGGAATACAGGGCTGTTAAATAAGATCCATTATCTTTGATAAATGAACTACAAGGTTACAGCAATAGTGCCCTCGGCCGGGTTGGGCAGAAGGTTCGGTCCAAATATGGACAAACCATTTCAAAACCTTGGTGGTAAACCTCTTATTGTCTGGTCACTCGAAGCACTTGAGTATGTTGAAGAAATAGAAGCAATAATACCCGTGCTAAGGGAAGGAGATAGAGAAAGAGGGGAAGAGGTTTTTGAAAAGTGTAAACTTTCAAAGATAAAAAAGATTGCTCCAGGTGGTAAAGAGCGGCAGGATTCTGTATATAATGGCCTCAAACTTGTTAAAGACAAAAATTGTATTGTCCTCATCCATGATGGAGTGAGACCCATCATTGAAAAAGTCTTCATACAAGAGTCAATAAGGCAAATGACAGAAATTCTCCAGGCCAAAGAAGACTGTAATGGCGTTGTCCTCGGGGTTCCTGTCAAGGATACGATTAAAGAAACAGAGAGAGGTATTGTAAAGAAAACCCTGAGGAGGGATTCCCTCTGGGCGATACAGACTCCTCAGGTTTTTCCTTATTCATATATTTCAACAGTATATGAAAGAGCGATGAAGGAGGGCGTTTACTCAACAGATGACGCAGCCCTCGTTGAAAAATACGGAGGTAAGATAAAGGTTATCATGGGGTCATATAGGAATATTAAAATCACCACACCCGAAGACCTGATTATTGCAGAATACTTGCTTACGAGGTCCTTGAAATCTTGAACTCTTCAAACTCTGAAGAACACCCGACAAGAATTGGCATCGGTTACGACTCTCACAGACTCGTTGATGGCAGAAAGCTCATACTAGGCGGCATACATATTCCGTTTAGTAAAGGGCTTCTCGGCCACTCCGATGCAGATGTTTTATCTCATGCAATAAGTGATTCCATTCTTGGTGCTCTTGGCCTCGGTGATATTGGTAACCATTTCCCTGATACAGACGCAAAATGGAAAGATGCATCGAGCATTGAGTTGCTTAAACTTGTAATCGAGGTCATGAGGCAGAAAGGTTTCGATCTCTTATGGGTCGATACCACCATTATTGCCGAAGAACCAAAGATCTCTTCTTATATAGAATCCGTTAAAAAAGCAATATCAAAATCTGGGATACCTTCAGGGTTAATCAATATCAAGGCTAAGACGAATGAAGGTATGGGTTTCATCGGTCGTGGTGAGGGCATCGCAGCGTTAGCAGTCTGCTTACTGAGGCGCCTTGCCTGACAGAAGTATCTTGTGAACGGTTAATTCAAGCATTCCGAAAAACACAAAAAAGACTTTGATTGAGTAACTCTCCCGTGCAAGAGAAGTCAACATTCATGGGCAGAGAAGGTGATTAAAAGTCTTGACATTTATTTCCGATATAGCTATGTTTATTATGTTCCATGAAAACATTCATGCCGAGTAACAGAGAACACAGGCAACCTGCTATAGGTGTTATAAAGCGAAATGTAAAGATCTTCAATTGGATAATTTTCCTCATAATTTCTGTGCATCTCTTTTTAATCGCTAAATTCCTCTATTTAATTCTTGCAGATATTTTAAACGCCCATGTTGTAGAGAAGAGCGTTATAGAAAACATACTTTCGGCCCAAATATCTACCCAGCATATAATAATTATCTTATCAATTATATCAGGATTCATGGTAATAGGTATTTACCTGGTTAATACCGCCTCCAAAAATGCTGTTACAAATATCGAAGAGTATAACAATAAGTTAAACGCGCTATTGATAACTACGAGGGATATTTGTGAAATAATTTACGGAGACTTGCTCCTTGATAAAATCTTGGCCAGCTCCTTAAAGATTACCGGAGCCAATGCGGGTTCAATCCTGCTTACCAAGGGTAATAAGCTTGTATTCAAAACAGTAAAGGGCATTGAGAGTAGTAGACTGTTGGGACATTCTATTCAGAAATCTCGCAGTATTGCAGGTTGGGTTGGAGAAAATGGTAATACAATCAGAATTAATGATGTGAAAAATGATAATAGGTTTGATAGAGAGATGGACAGAATAACAGGCTACGAAACGAAGTCTGTCCTCTGCGCCCCTCTCAAATCAAGCACAGAGACGATAGGAGCGTTAGAACTTCTCAATAAAGACGGCGCTTTTATTCCAGAGGACGAAAAGTTAATATCATACTTTGCTGATCAGGCTGCCATATCTATTATAAGGTCGAACTTTTATGAGGATCAAAAAAATTATGAGATTCACCTTACCGAAATCCTACTCACTGCGATAGACTCTCATCCTGAAAAACATGGCCACTCAACGAGGGTCGCAAAATACAGCCTTCTGATAGCTAATGCAATGAATTTATCTGAGGATGAAAAGAGAAGACTATACCGTGCCTCTCTCCTCCATGATATTGGATTTATAAAAATGAAGACTCCGTTATCTAAAGAGGAATATAAAGCTCATTCCCAGATTGGTTATGAAATGTTAGAGCCAATAAATTTTTATGCTGATATTAGCTCCGTTATTTTTCATCATCACGAACGATTTGATGGTTATGGATATCCATCAGGACTGAAAGGGGAAAACATCCCGCTGGGGTCAAGAATAATCGCTATTGCAGAGGCGTTCGATGCTATAGTGAGTGTCAATTCATATAAGTACATAGAGATGGCCAGTGAGGATATCAAGCCTTCTATCAAAAGATTCCATGCTGCAATCGATGAGCTAAGAAATAATGCAGGTACCCAATTTGATCCTACGCTTGTAGAGGCCTTCGCCAACAATATAAACGAGTCCCACTTGGAATGAATATGAGAATCCGCACTTTACCTATGATGATAAAATATTGACATTTACCTGTAATCTGGCTATCTTTATAACAGTATCGTTAGGTCACTTATGCAAGGGAAGACTGAAGACAAGAAAATTGCTGTACAAGTCATAAAACAAAATATACTAATCTTAAGTATTACAGTTCTGATTATCGTCTTTGCTATCCTCTTTTTAGTAGTCAAATCTCTGTATGCAATTCTCGATTATATACCCACTCAGTCCGTAGTAACCATTCTCTCAACTGTGGCAGCACTTGCTGTTTTAGGTCTCTTTTTAGCTAATACTGCTTCGAGAAAAGCGATAGAAAAAATAGAGGAATACAGCAATAAGTTAAGTGCTCTTTTAACTACCACAAGGGACATTCGCGAAATAATATATGGTGATGTGCTCCTCGAAAAAATTATGAACAGCTCATTAAAGATTACCGGAGCAGATGCAGGCTCAATCTCGCTCGTTGAAGATGACAAGCTTGTAGTCAAAATGGTGAAAGGCATCGAAAGCAGCAAGCTGGTGGGATTTTCGATTCCAAAATCTAAAAGTATTGCGGGATGGGTTACAGAAAATGGCAATATTATGAGAGTGAACGATGTCAAAAAAGATAGCAGGTTTGATCCGAGAATAGATAACATAACAGGCTATGAAACAAAATCAGTTTTGTGCGCACCTCTAAAATTAAGCTCAGGAACAATAGGGACATTGGAACTCTTTAATAAAAAGGATGGTGCCTTCAGTTCCGAAGACGAAGAATTAATATCATACTTTGCTGATCAGGCTGCTATATCCATAGCAAGGGCAAAGTTCTATGAGGATCAGAAAAATTATGAGATCCACCTTACTGATATTCTGCTCAATGCTATAGAGTCTCATACCCCTGAGAAGCATGGACATTCAATAAGGGTTGCAAAATACAGCCTTTTAATAGCTAATGCAAAAAATTTATCTGAGGATGAAAAGAGAAGACTATACCGTGCCTCTCTGCTCCATGATATTGGATTTACAAAGATGAAGGCCGTCTTATCCAAAGAGGAGTACAAAACCCATTCCCAAATTGGTTACGAAATGTTAGAGCCAATAAATTTTTATGCTGACATTACCACTATTATTTTGCACCATCATGAACGATATGATGGCAAAGGATATCCATCAGGACTGAAGGGGGAGGCTATCCCGCTGGAGTCGAGGATAATTGCTATTGCTGAAGCATTCGATGCCATGATTAGCAAAGATTCATATAAGTACGAAAAAATGATCAAGGAGGATCTAAGGCCTTATACTGACAGATTTTATAGCGCAATCGAAGAACTCAAAAATAATGCAGGCACTCAGTTTGACCCCAAACTTGTAGAAGTCTTTATAAACAATATTGACAAGTCTTCCTTAGAATGAATAAGAGAATGATTCCGCTCCATCTTTCTTAATCAACCTTCAATACATTCGAAAGCCTTGCGAACTCTTCAATGCTCAAAGTCTCTGGCCTCCTGCTTGAATCTATCCCTGCCTCTGCAAGCCTATCTTTTATATCTTTCCTTAAACCTTTTAGGGAGTTGGAAAGCATCTTCCTCCTCTGGGAGAAGGCTGTCTTTACAACCCTGAAGAAAAACTCCTCATCCTTCACAAAGACAGAAGGACTCTCGAGGATTTTGAAGTACACAACGGCAGAATGAACCCCCGGTACTGGTCTGAACGCACCCTTCGGTATTATGAATTTAAGCCTCGGTTCTGCACGGTACTGTACCATTACCGAAAGAAGACCGTAATCTTTTCCCCCAGGAGCAGCCACGATTCTTTCAGCAACCTCTTTCTGGATAGTCAAAGTCATGGACTTGAGATTTTTCCTCGCCTCAAAAAGTCTGAAGATAACAGGAGTTGTAATATAGTAAGGGATATTTGCAACAACTTTGAATTCCGGAAGATTCTCATAGGGGTATTTGAGAGCATCGTCATGAATCAGCTCCACATTTTTATATTCAGCAAGCTCAATTTTTAATTTTTCGAAGAGCCTTTCATCAAGCTCGATAGCAATAACCTTCTGTACTCTTTCCGCAAGCATTCTCGTCAACCTGCCCCACCCCGGGCCTATCTCAACAACAAGGTCTTCTTTTGAAAGCTGAGCCACCTGGATAATTCTTCTCAGAATTGAAGGATCATAAAGAAAAATCTGTCCTAAATATCGTTTTGCCATTTCTAATTATACCCTCAACTTCGCTGCCAATTTGATAGCTTCGATCATACTTGATGGATTGGCAATACCTTTCCAGGCAATATCATACGCTGTACCATGGTCGGGAGAAGTTCGGATAATGGGTAGTCCCACGGTGAAATTCACCCCTTCATCAAAGGCAATCATCTTTAAAGGAATTAGGCCTTGGTCATGATACATACAGACAATGATGTCAATCTCACCCTTATATGCCTTGTGAAATACTGCATCTGGAGCGTATGGACCTGAAACAGGAATCCCTTCTCTTAACGCCTCCTTAACAGCAGGAATTATTTTTTCTATTTCCTCATCTCCGAATAGCCCCGCTTCACCTGCATGAGGATTCAGCCCTGCAACAGCAACTTTAGGTTGCTTAATACCGAGCATGTCACATGCCCTCTTTGCAAGACGGATGGTCCTTAATATTCTGTCCTTTGTAATGAGAGAGGGAACTTTCTTCAGGGATGTGTGGATCGTAACAAGAATAATCTTCAAAGGTCCGCCAACAAGCATCATTGCA